>DCYK01000043.1:28407-58416 GCA_002331045.1 Candidatus Saccharibacteria bacterium UBA2112 | reverse complement strand
CTGCGTATGCAGTCAGCTCCTCAATATAATGACGATATTGTCAGCCAACCAGTGCAATTAAACGGCAAGGGCGGTGTTGTGATGGACTTTAATACTGACAGTAGTGGCGACCCGACATACCAAGAGGCGCTTCGTATCGTGGTTGACACTGGCAAAGCTAGCGCCAGTCTGCTGCAGCGACGCCTGGGGATCGGCTATGCTAAGGCAGCGCGCTACATCGATACTATGGAGGAACAGGGTATCATTGGTCCTGCTAGCGGTAACTCGAAACCGCGTGATGTCTTGGTGACGAGTCTTGATCAATTGAACGAACAAGAAACCACCGAAGACGTTTAGTACAGCCTCTAGACTTTTCCTCGTATAAAGGGTATAATTAAAGAGTTATTAACTCAACTTACGCGAGGTGTAAGTACCCGGACACACGGGTTCCAAAGGAGGAAATGTGAAAGAATACGAACTAACCGTTCTCATTCATCCCGATCTGGAGGCAGATTTGGATAAAGCTCTCGATAAAGTCAGGGCTATTATCAAGGACGCTGATGGTGAAATTGTCAGTGAGGATAATTGGGGCAAGAAAAAACTTGCCTATACTATCAAGAAGGAAGACTTTGCTGTGTATGTTTACTTCGATGTAAAACTACCCGCAAGCGCTCCACTCAAGATTAGCAACACGCTAAACATTACCGATGAAGTACTACGCTACCTGCTGGTGCTTGCTGATGAAAAAGGTCGTGCTCTACTGGCCGAAGACAAGAAGCGTGCCAGTGAACGTAGGGAAACTGACGAAGTAAAAGGGGAGGAATAGGACGTTATGGCAAAAAGCATCAACCAGGTCATTCTAATGGGGCGACTGACGCGTGATCCCGAAACGCGCACAACACCAAGTGGCAAGACGGTCACAAGTTTTAGCTTGGCGGTTGATCGCCAGACACAGGACGATCAGGCGGACTTTTTCGATGTGACAGCATGGGAAAAGCTCGGTGAGCTTGTTTCGCAGTATCTTAGTAAGGGTCGCCGTTGCTTAGTGCAAGGTCGCTTACGCCAAGATAGCTGGGATGACAAAGAGACGGGGAAAAAGCGTAGCCGCATCGAAGTGACTGCAACTGATGTAACCTTCTTGGATGGCCCCAGTGGTGATGGTGGTGGTTCAGCTGCCCCGTCAAAGCCAACCGACAACAAAAAGAAGTCTGATGACGTTGTGATTGAAGATATTGACGACAAACCAATTGATTTAAGTGAGATTCCATTTTAGGAGAATATGATGAAGAGATTTAAAAAAGACGCACCAGCGTATTTTGACTATAAAGACCCAAAGACCCTATTGCGCTATATTAATGCGTATGGTCAGGTTGAGCCAGCGAGCAAGACTGGCCTGCCTGCAAAGCAGCAACGACAGCTTGCAACAGCAATCAAGCGTGCACGACACCTGGCATTGCTACCATTTGTTGTACAGGGTTAGGGTATGTATCAGCCAACTGATCTTAAGAAAGGGGTTGTCTGTCAGATTGATGGCAAGCCGTATCGTGTTATTGAATATGCGCAAAAAGTCATGGGACGTGGTGGCAGTATCGTCAATGTTCGCCTCAAAAATCTGATCGACGGCAGTGTTATACCGAAGACATTCAAAGGGGCCGATAAGATTGAACGTGCAGAGGTAACTAGTCGTCCTGTGCAATATTTGTATTCAGATGGTACGGATTTTCATTTCATGGACCCGGAAAGTTTTGAGCAATATCAGCTCAATACTGATTTTGTTGATACGGCAGCCCACTACCTAAAGGAAGGCGACGGACTAAACCTCCAGTTCTTTGATGGAACGGTGATTAATGTTGAGCTACCAAAAAATATCTATCTGGAAGTAACGTACACAGAGGATGTCGTAAAAGGTGATACAACGAGCAGTGTCCTGAAAGATGCGACGCTTGAAACAGGCTTGGTTATCAAAGTCCCGGCATTCATTAAGACTGGTGATATTGTATCCGTCGATACCGCGACGGGTGAATACCGCGAACGAAAGAAGTAATTTTATGAAATTCAGGCTTGACCAGCTCATGGTACGAAGCGGTCTTACTTCGTCACGCTCGCAGGCAGAAAATTGGATTGAGCTCGGAAAGGTGACTGTTAATGGTCGCGTGGTAATAAAATCTGGTCAGATGGTTCACGAATCTGCAGATGTTCAGTTAATTGCCACAGAGCACTATGTCAGCCGTGCAGGACTAAAGCTTGCCAGTGTGGCGGCATTGCTAGGCGTCGAGTTTCGTGACAAGGTGGTGCTAGATGTTGGTAGTAGTACTGGTGGTTTTACTGACTATGCACTGCAGCATGGTGCTACCAAAGTAATTGCTGTCGATGTAGGGACGAATCAATTACACTCAAGTTTACGCGGGAACGAACGTGTAGAGCTGCACGAAAAAACCGATATTCGTAATTTTCGCACTGATGAGATGATTGATGTGGTTGTTATTGATGTTAGTTTTATTAGCCTGCGTGAGATTCTTCCTGCGGTCGCAGGACTTGCTCCTCGAGCATTGGTTGTTGCTATGGTGAAGCCTCAGTTTGAGGCGGGACGAGACCAGGTACATAAGGGTATTATTAAAAACGATTCGGTTCGACGACGGATAATGCATGACTTTGAAGTGTGGGCAAAAGAGCGGTTTGTCATTATTGATAAACGTGATAGTGAAGTGGCGGGAAGTAAGGGCAACCGGGAGCGGTTTTACCTGCTAAAAGCGGTATGATGCTATTTACAAAATACATATATTAATGTATAGTTATATTGCCTATACAATCTGTGAGGCGTAGGAAAACGTGGCGGTACAAGACCGTCATGTCCCTTAACCGATGAGAAAGAAAAGAAGGGAGTACGCCGTGCGTGCTTTGTTCAACACATCTCGTCGGGATACCGAGATGGTGGGTATGAGAACGGTGGCAGCCTCGGCTGCTGCATTTCTCGTGCTGTCATTTCCGGGAGTGGCTTCGGCCCAACCCGAGGAACCGACACTCCCCCCCGGTATTCCGACGACTGAGGTCGTGGAGCCTGAACTGGAGGTAGTTGTACCTCCTCCGGCAGGTGAAGCGATCGTGGATGCTCCTGCTGTTGCGCCACCACCGGCCGATTCGTCGGTATCTGGCGGAGGATCACCGGCAGGTGCCCCTCAGGCGCCACCTCCACCACCTCCACCACCTCCGTCCGTACCCGACACCTCGTCGGGGTCTGGGGGCGCTGGTGTAGTCGAGGAATCTCTGGCTCCGCCGGTAACCACCGAGGTGGAGATTGCCGAAGACACCACACCAGAGACGCCATCCGGAAGTGGTTCGCTGCCCCCTGCGGGCCAGCAGCCACAGACGGCCGGCGGTGGGTCGGACGATGCCGGTGATCAGGGGTCGTCTAACTCCGTGGAGACGGTGGACGAACCTCAGCCGCCGGCAAGCCAACCTCAGACTTCCGAGGGCGAGCAGCCGGCGGGAAGTGGGGCTCCGGCTCCGGCTTCGGAATCGGAAGAGACCGCCGTGGTGGAAACCACGGAGGAGGAATCCGGGACCGATAACGGACAGGGTGATTCGGAAGACTCGCCCCCGACGTCGGGTGACAACGACCCCAGCGGTCAGGAGCCGGTCGGCGACAACTCGGGCACGGAAGACTCGCCCGCACCCAGCGGCGAGACTGACGAGCAGGAGATCGTCGAACCGGTCGACATCCCGGAGCCGGCAGCGGCCGATCCGGGCTGGGAGGAGATCCTGGAGCAGGAAGCCGTTGAGGCAACAACGGTGACATCAGTTGACGAAGAGGAGGTCCTCGAACAAGACACCCCGTCCGCCAAGGGCGGGCCGTCCGAGGATGACCAGCAACCGCCGGCCGATCCGGACGTCCACGTCGTCAAGAACGACAACGACACGGTGACAATCGTCAACAACATCACCAAGAACACCCTCAACAAGTTGGAGCTGGATTTCGATCTGGATCTGGACATCGACGTCGACGTCAACAACATCACCGTGCAGAAGTATTATCTGCAGCCGGTGGGGACGGATCACGTGATCGAGGTCGTCGTACCCGAGCACGCCAAAGGCCACCCGCTCGTCCTGCCGCGAGGCTGGTGCGAAGGCTACGAAGGTAGCTACTGGGCAGTTTCGGCTGCAGGGAGTGTGAGCCCCCTCAGCGGGGGCTTCACGGCCAACGGTGGCACGTTCAGGGTCAACGGCAACTGCGGTTACGTCGAGGAGGAGTTCCGCGACGTGTGGATCGACGGTGTTGGTTGGGTCAAGGATTGCAAAATCCTGGGCCGCCATCATGACCGCGAAGTGGTGGAGTGCTACAACACCTATCTTCACGGCCGCTGGAACCACGACCGCTTCCACGTGGACAGCTACAAGCGCAACTACGTGCAGGGGCAGGCCCGCGAGGGGCTCCCGCCGGAGTTCGGTGGTTACGGGAAACTCGGTGTAACGCCGGATGACTCAGACACCACTGATACTGCAGGTGCGATCATCGAGACCGATCGCAGGTTGCAGTATGCGATTGCACTAGCTGTCGGTGTGTTGGTGCTTGGAAGTGGGATTCTGATCCTTCGGCATCGTCGCGGACGTCCGAATGAAGGGTCGTAGATCCCTCCTCCTGAGTGTGGCTGTGGTCTTCGGTGTTGCAATTCTCTGTGGAGTGCTGGCCTACAACCTTGTTGGGCCAGTGCAGTACAGGGTATCTGCACCACTGGAACCAATCACTCCTTCTACGAGTGAGGTGGTGCCGTCGACAACCGAATCGGCGGCACCACCCCCACCTCCTGATTACCGGCATGAACCTGTCGCGCAAGCCATGCCGACAGAGCTGACAATCTGGAAAGAAGGAGAGCGGCCACTCTTGGGACCGTCGGCATCGGGAGTGCCGAATCTTGATCCGAATCCTGCTGTGATGCGTCCGGAACACAATAACTCGGTACTGCCGAATACGCTCGAGTTGCCGGCTGTGCAGAATGACCCGCATCTCGACTGGGCAGTTCTGCCGGGTACGGGTGTCGGCACGACAGTCATTGTGTGTCATACGATAGCGGAGGCGGATCCGCCGTTGCCGTGTAATGCACTGACATCGATTTCTCCTGATAGTGATGCAAGTTCTGGCTACATGGCCGAACTCGTATTACCGACGGGGAGGTTGACCAGTCGGCTGACGGACGTTCACCAACCATTGAAGGAGGAAACCAAAGACCTGGAGCTTCTCTTCACGAAGGAACGCGATCGGTGGTTAGTGGTTATGTGTGATCTTGAGCGAGATCCGGTTACGGACAAGCTCAGGAACACTGCGGTATCGCGCATCCTCGAGTTCCATCTCATCGAATCGGTTAGCTTTAGCTGACCCCGAATCAACTTGCTCGTGCAGCCAGCCGAGCAGGGCGCCCAGATGTTTTACTGTCTGGGCGTTTTTTCATTTCTGCTGTTTTTTATCGTTGAAATTTGCCCCTCAATCCTTTTATGCTTAAATGGTTCTATGGGTATCAGCAAAAGGGCAGGCTTTACTATCGTTGAACTGCTGATAGTTGTCGTTGTCATCGGTATATTGGCCGCGATTACAATCGTGGCCTATAATGGCGTGACAGAACAGGCAAGGATTAGCCAGGCAAATTCTGAACTGGCAAGTTTTAAAAAGGCCATGCTTGCATACAAGGCCGTCTATGGAGAGCTTCCACCGATTGGCGATTCATGGAATTATAATACTGATCCGCCGGACTGTACGAGGCTTGGCTACGTCATTGATGCCCTTAGCGCGGAAGGTTACAAGGGTCTCTCTCCTCAGGATCCCTGGGGAAACTGTTGGGGGTATGACGATAACGACTGCAATACAAGTTCCGCGGCTGGCGCGACAACGCGTATTAAGAGCGTTGGTCCCGATAGTGTGAATGGTAACGCTGATGATATATCACTATTAGTCAGCACAAAAGAGGCGGCAGGATGCTAAGGGGTTTTAGTAGAGAACGTGGCTTCACCATCGTCGAGCTGCTCATCGTCGTGGTTGTTATCGGTATTCTCGCTGCAATTACCATTGTCGCCTATAACGGCGTGACGAGTGCAGCGCGAGATGCGCAAATTGCTACTGATTTACGGAACATCAAACAAGCCGTCACTCGACTTGAGGTTGATACCGGAGGTACTGTCTTTAATTGTCCGGGTGGCGGAACGACTTTTGGACCAGAGAGCGCGATCGATACTGCAGTCACTGGACTCGTCAGCGCGCCAACTGTAGGTGCGGTCAGAGAGACGTGTGAATGGAGCACAACAGCGGTAAATAGCTGGAATGGGCCATATATTCAGGCACTCAATGACCCATGGGATAGACCGTATTTTATCGATCTTGACTATTTTATCTGTGACAGTGGTAACGGGCAGCTGATCGCAGCAGTACTAACACGCGGTGAAGATGGTGATGTGGACTATCCAACGAGTGCAAATTCGGGCGCATGTACGACGACAGCGAGTGATGACACATATATGGAACTATGGCGATCCTAATCGTTATCGGTTACAGACCTGAATAGGCTATAATAAAACCACAAGTAGTATGCCTAAACAAACACATAAAAAACACTCCTCGCATAAGAAGGTTGTGCGAAATAAGAAACCACTACAAAAAGTGTCATTCTTTGCGAGGCTATTATCACCGAAACGACGCGCCTGGTACGTGCATGAATCACTCCTTGTTGCCGGTATTATAGTAGCGATCGTGATCGTTGCTCAGTTGCTGTATCCGACCAATCGGACATTGCCATTCACTGAGGTGGCCGATGTCGAGATTGGCAGTCTTACCAAGCGTGAGGCTATTGACTACTTATTTAATACTTACGGCAGCGTACCGCTAACTGTCTCGGTGGCGGATACGACAATCGAAACCACGACAGACAAAGCTGGCGTACTGGTGAATTTTCAAAAAGCAGCCAACGCCACAGCTCGATATCCCTGGTGGCAGCGGCTTGTGCCGTTTTCGCTTTTTTATAAATCCATTGTTATTAATGCCCGGCCAGAAGTGACAGTTGATGATCAATTGGCGATGCAGTTTGCTCAAACGGTGAGAGGAATATGCAACAAAGCCCCACAAGAAGCATCTGTAACGATAAATGACAAAGGAAAAGTCGTTATGGAACCGAGTGCAGATGGACAGGAGTGCTCGGAAGGGGCAGTCAAGAAGGGTCTGGCGACAACACTGTTGCGTCACGGTGCGGCTCAGACGACGATTGACGCAAGGGTCATACGTCCGACCAAAACGACGGTAGTTGCAAAAGAGCAATTTGACCAAGCCCAGGCAATGATTGCCAGTAGTGTGACTATTGTTGTTGGCAGTAAACAGACAGTCGTACCAACCAAAACACTTGCCAGCTGGGTAAAGTTTACCGATGATCCGGCCAAGGGTATTTTTGCTGTTAACCTCGATGATGCTGCTATACGAAAATACCTCAAGTCACTCAGGCGGGCAGTCTATGTGGCGCCGACGACAACGTATGTGTATACGATTGACGGTGTCGAGACGCAACGTGAATATGGACGCATGGGACGTGATATCGACTATGATCAGACAGCGGCACAGGTTAAGCAGGCGTTACTAGAGACAAAAGTAAGCACTGTTACCGCTCGTTTACGGACGGTTGAGCCGCCGCTAGAGTATCTGCATAACTACAGTCAATCGCAGCGTGGATTAGAACAATTACTGGCAAATATTGTCGCTGCAAAAGGTAATTATGGCGTTACGGTAACAGAGTTGAGCGGCATGGGACGAGCGGCAAATGTGAATGGTGATCGTCTATATGTAACAGCGAGCACATATAAGCTCTTTGTTGCGTACATGGTGCTCAAAGATTTGGAAAAGGGCGGTTTAAAATGGGAAGACGTGATCGTTGATGGCTTGAATGTGCGGCAATGTTTCGAAGAGATGATTGTACGCTCGGCAAACCGTTGTGCGATTGCGTATATTCAACGCTATGGGGCGCAGACGATCGTTGCAACGATGCATAAGCTCGGGTTTGCTAGTGTGCGACACAACACTACTTGGTGGGCGACACCGAATGACATGGCGCGCTATATGAAAAAACTTGAGCGTGGGCAACTACTCGAGGGTGAAAGCCGGGAGTTTTTGCTGGGGCTTTTGAAGCGACAAGTGTGGCGTTACGGTATTCCTACTGGTATTCCCGGTATAACAATTGCCGATAAGGTTGGATTCCTGGAGGATTATATTCATGATGTAGCAATTGTCTATGGACCCAAGGGTACGTATATTCTATCAATCATGACAAAGGGCGGCAGTTATGCGGGTATGGCCGATGTTGCTCGGCAAGTACATCAATACATGGCGCAATAATCAGTGAGAAGGTTGGTGGTGGGTCCTACACGTTGAATCGGAATTCAACCACGTCACCTGGCTGCATGACATACGTCTTGCCTTCAGTTCGGACTTTACCCGCTGATTTTGCTGCTTGCTCGCTTCCTGCTGTAATGAGGTCGTCGTAGTCGACCACCTGAGCAGCGATAAATCCTCGTTCGAAATCAGTGTGTATAACACCTGCGGCTTGTGGAGCGGTATAGCCTTGTTGGATCGTCCAGGCGCGGACTTCCTTTGGTCCGGCGGTCAGATAGCTCTGTAGTCCTAGTGTGTCGTAGGCACTATGGATGAGCTGCTGTAGGCCAGTTTCGGTTACGCCATAACTTTCTAGTAGTTCCTGTGCTTCGACGGTCGATAGGTCTTTAATCTCCTCTTCTAGTTTGGCGCAGACGAAGAGTGACTTGGCTGGTGCAACGAGGCTGGACAGTTCTTTTTTGCGTGTTTCGTTGGTGAGTGTATTCTCGTCGACGTTGAAGGCATAGATGACGGGCTTGGCAGTGAGTAGCTGTAGACTGCTGAGTTTTTCTTCGTCGAGTGAGGGCAGGGCAGACAATGGCGTGCCCTCGGATAGGTGGCGTTGCAATGACTCGAAATAGCTAACTGTCTCGCGCGCAGCAGGGTTTGCCTTGGCTTCCTTTTGTAGTTTGGGTAGATGTTTCTCTATTGTTTGTATGTCGGCCAGGATAAGCTCGGTGTTGATAATGTCGATATCCGCAGATGGGTCGACAGGCGCTTCGTCATGGCGTAAAATGTCGTCATTTTCGAATGCTCGTACAACATGCACGATGGCGTCAGTTTTGCGGATGTTATCAAGGAACTTGTTGCCCAGACCTTCACCCTTTGATGCACCGGCAACGAGTCCAGCGATATCGACAAAGGTGACTGTTGCAGGGATGACTTTCTCGGCCGAATACATTCTTTGCAGGACATCCAATCGTTCGTCGGGGACAGGGACGATACCGGTATTCGGTTCAATCGTTGCAAACGGATAGTTGGCAGCCAAAATATCCGCCCGAGTCAGGGCGTTAAATAGTGTTGATTTGCCGACGTTTGGCAGGCCGATGATTCCTATCGATAAACTCATGACATTTATTTTAACAGAGGTGATGTATAATAACCACAATGAAGAGTCGGAAATCTATTGCAACTACTCGGAACGGTTATGAGGTTTTCGTTGATACGGTAGGGTCCCATGCGGCAACACATTTAGCCGATGATAGCGATTTACTAGGGCTGGTTGTGGAGCTTCTTTCTCGAACGGATATTCATGGAGAGAATGTCGCATTTGAGAAAAATATGGGAAGGGTTATAGGTGAAATGGATCTGGTCGAGACGGATGATACTGATGAAATTATTTATGCTAAGCGAGTGAATAGAGAAAATTACACTCGTTTTGTAAGAAACCGCGAAAGAGCCCCAACGCAATACCTGACGATTATTCTCAAAAAACATGACGATGGATATGAGCTATGGAGCGCTTGGATAGGCAGACTAGTTCCTCCGTTTCCCGGTGATGACCATGAAAGGCCGGAAAGTAAGGATTTCTGGGCTTCGCATGCACTAGTATGGGGCAAGCAATCGACACGCAAGGAGACGATTACAGATATCCAACCTTGGTAGTCGGGGGAACTATATAGCCCCATCACCTTAGTGTTTTTTCTACAGATTACTTTGGTTAATCAGACTTGTTCAATGCGGAGTGGGCGGGTATACTGACAGTACGCATAAGCATGAGCATAACAATATATGAGCAAGAAGGATAAGAAACGGCCAAAGGGTTCACTGTCAAAGGTGAAGTTGGCAATACTCGTGGGGATTATTGTCATTGCTTTTGCGAGTATCGCGTTTTTCCTTCTTTTGCAGTTGACCTCGACAGAAACCGCCATAGAGAATGATGAGGGCCAAAAGGATGAAAAGGTTGTTGCACTGGAGAGGGCAAGCAAAGCCGCGGAAGAAGGTGACACCACGGAAGTTAAGAAGCAGTACCGTACCTTAATTGATGCCGAAAGCGATATCGAGCGTAAGACGGTAATGATGATTGATTGGTCGGGGGTGTTGTATGCGGCGGGCTATCATCAGGAAGCTATTGCGGTGGCCAAGGAAGCCGAGTCACTCAACGAAGACCGTTTCTTGGTTGCTGATTGGCTGTCGCGTGTCTATGAGTATGAGAAAAAGTATGACCAATCAGTGAAGTATTACCTGTTGGCAGGTGAGTTAGCAGATAGTCCGATGAATAACCTTGGTTTTGATAAAGCTCATTACGATGCCGAGGCGGCACGAGTAAAGGCTCTAGATAAATGATCAACACACGATTGAATAGGGTTGTATCCTTCATGGTAGTACTTGTAGTTGGGGTTCTCGTTATGTTAGCCATCGCAGCCTTTAACTCAAAGTTGGCGAGTGCTCAGGCTAATCAAGAGTGTAGAGCACTTTTGATTTTGGATAGGTCAGGCTCTATGGATGAGAAGGATTGGGAAGTAGTGACCGAGCAAGTGAAGTATTTGTTTAAGAAAAATGTAGGTATATACGATAAGGACATTTTTTTAGGTTTTTGGACGTTTGCTCATGCTGCAGATCTCAATCTCAATCTCTTTCCTTGGATAAACTATAACGAGCCCTTTCACCAGTTTGTGCGGTCGACGAGCCTTCCATGGAGCTTCGGGAATTCTCTGGACTCAATCAGCAAAGGTTCGGGAAGTACAAACTATGAGCAAGCCTTTGGGTATCACAAGGGTCAGCCGAATAACAAGGGCGCTATTCCAAGCATCAGAGATGCCGCTGACGTTGTTGTCCTTATTTCCGATGGAGCGCCCAACCAAGGAGGATTAGATGCTGCTCGGGCTGCGGTAATCAAGCACCAGCAGGCGGGTAGAACGGTCGTTGCGGGATATACGGGATCGCCGCTCTACGGCAGTACGACCCGATTGAACTACACGATCAATGGTGATTATTATGATACGTCGAATATATTCCGTATCAGGAGTGGGTATGGAAATCTAGCAAAGGAGATCAAGGCGATAGTGGAACAGAAGTGTAGTGAGCGGGGGCAGCCTACCCCAACTCCTACCCCAACTCCGACTCCTACGCCACCGCCAACAGAAGAATATAATCTTGTACCTCGTGTAGGACAGCCTGACAGAGATGTGGTCTCTGGGGCGGCGGAAGCACGCTTCACTTATGCAGTTGAGAATACAAAGCAGGATACAAGTAGCCAAACAGAATGGACGATCAAAAAAATCACCGTTACACCTGATGGAGACGAAAAGAAACTTTATTATAACAGTGGTGACGGTAAGCCGTACAAAGACAATTATAGCTGCGAACAGATAGAGGCGTTGATTGGGGGTATGGGTAAATGTGAAGAGATAGCAAAAGGCCAACGTACGTTTGGAGCAAATACAACCTCTCTGAATGTGGGTGATGCAGCAACAGTAGCGGTGGACGATTCCGTGCAAATCGGGACAAAAATCTGTTTTATCTTAACCGTGAACAAACCTACTCAGGCCGCTAGCCCTACGGAGCGATTTAGTAGTGCACAGTGTACGCTTGTCGGAAAATATCCCTCAGTTCAGATACGCGGGGGGGATTTGCGTGTCGGACGTATCTTTACAAACGGTACCGCTAGCACTGAATCATCAGGCGTCTACGGAGCAGTAACAACAAAGTACGATACGGCACAAAGTACCTATCGTACCTATGGTAGCTGGGTAGAATATGCCATTGTAGCTCCAGGGATCGTACAGAGTGTCGCTTCGTTTTCGGGACTTGCGGGAGGATATCTGTCGACAGGCCCAAGTGTGCAGCAGCAGGAGTGGAGTGATTTAACATTTGCAAACACGGATGGACGGTATGGGTATTTTACAAGTCTAGATGAAGAGACAGGAGCAAACGAGGGAATGGGAACTATACCTGATGCAGTGTCTACCTTGTTGGCAAGAGCAGGGACGGCTCGGGAAATTGATAATAGTATTAATCGATTTAATGTGACCGATAAAACTTCTGGACTGTACCGAAAGGGAGAGGGTGATCTCGAGCTTCGTAGCGGGAGTGTGTCGTCTGGGAAATCGCTTGTCGTGTATGTCCCACAGGGCACAGTAACGATTGCTGGAGATGTTACATATGACAACGACACCTACACAGCTATTAGCGAAATACCACAACTGGTTATTATTGCCCGTAATATTGTTATTAATGATTCAGTCAAGAGAGTCGATGCGTGGTTGATTGCGGACAGGGGAGCGATTACAACGTGTAATCAATCGGGCCCGCTAACGATACAAGTGTGCAATCAACAGTTACGCATCAATGGCCCTGTTATGGCACAGTCACTGAATTTGCGTCGTACAACGGGAGCGGGTGTCGGCGGTGCATCAAGTGACTCTGCCGAGATATTCAATCTACCTGCTTCGACTTATCTCTGGTTACACGGTGGTAGATCGGACGGAACGCGTCTCCAGACGACGTACTCAATTGAGCTACCGCCATATTTCTAGTAAAATCCTTTCCTATCTTGAACTGCTTATGTATAATGGGGATATCATGGCAATACTAAAAGGCGTGGGCGATTTCTTTGGGCTCGATATCGGCACTTCTGCTGTGCGTGTCGTCCAACTAGCACCAAGTGGTCAGGGGCGCTGGTCGTTGCGCCATTACGGGTATGCCCCAATCGATCTCAAAACGGCAACTGCTGATTCTCCTGAAGCGCGGCGTCATCTTGGTGAAGTGATTATGACCGTTGTAGGGCAGAGCGGTATTAAAACGAAAAATGTTGCAGTAAATATGCCATCGAACAAGACGTTTATTACTGTTGTTGATATGCCTGTTGGGAGTCAGGATGAACAACGCGAGCTGATTAAGTATCAGCTTGGTGAGTTTATACCGATACCTGTCGAAGAAGCTAAGGTAGATTGGCGTGTGTTAGGCCAGTCATTGCATGATCCTTCTCAGCAGGAGGTGCTCATCGCCAGTACGGCGGTAAATTATGCGGAAGAGCGCATGGAGTTAGTTGAGGGCTTAGGGTTTGAGGTTATTGCCGCTGAACCCGATCCTCTTGCGATGATTCGATCAACGGTAATGCCAGGCATGAAAGATGCGCAGCTTGTGGTTGATATCAAAGAAGAATCGATCAATGTTGCTATTGTCTATGGTGATATGCCTCGCTTGGTGCGTACGATACCAAACGGCTTGACGACACTTGTTCATTCCGCGGTACAAAATTTGAACGTCCAAGAAGATCAGGCGCGCCAGTTTATTTTAAAGTTTGGCTTAACTCCCGATAAACTCGAGGGTCAAGTTGTGACTGCTCTGGCAAGCACGCTTGAGGGTATTGTTTCGGAATTGTCGAAATCAGTAAAGTTCTTCCAGGCTCGCTATCCATCACTCACAGTGGGAGGTATCTCTCTGGTTGGCTATGCAAGCACGATTCCACAATTAGATCAGTATCTTGCAACGAAGGTTGGCATCCCGGCAAGCTCCGCTAATCCTTGGCAAAAAGTAGCGACACCGAATGATCAACAACTTGCTACAGTGGCTGCTGAGTTTTCTGTGGCTGTTGGATTGGCGCAAAGGGAGAACAAGATATGATTGAGATTAATCTTGTTCCAGATGTAAAACAGGAATTCATCCATGCTAAACGAGTGAGAGCGTTTGTTATTAGCGGGGCTATTTTAGTAGGTATTATTTCCGTCAGTATTGTTGTGCTATTGGCTATCTATCTTTTTGGCGTCCAGACTGTTCGATCAAACCTCGCTGATAATGAGATTACGAAAAAGAGCCAAGAGTTAGCGAATGTCAGCGATATAGAGGATACGTTAACAATCCAGCATCAGTTGACAAAATTAGGGGAACTACACGATGAAAAAAACATTACCTCACGATTCTTTGACTTACTCGTTGCAATTAATCCAGCATCACCAAACAATGTATCGTTCTCTTTAGCTCGGGTTGATGCTGAAGAAGGTATTATACGTCTGGAGGGACAGGCAGAAAATGGGTATATTGCAGCAGACGTTCTACAAAAGACAATCCTCAAGACAACGGTGAGCTATAAGGATATAGATGGCGATACTCAAGCAACTGCGCTTACTGAAGAGGTCGAGACCTCCGATTTGAGCTATGGTGAAGATGCGACAGGGAAAAAGGTGCTTCGATTTACGCTGACATTTGAATATGAGCCAGCATTCTTTGCGCGTAGCTCCAAAGACGCAGTTGTTATCGGTCCAAACCGTCAAAATGTTACTGATTCGTACCTCCGACTGCCAGAGAGTTTATTCAGCGAGCGAGCGAGCGATGAAGGGGAGGACTCATAATGGATAAACCAAATGGCACAGGATTGAGAAAGAGGCAGCAAATTGTCAAAGCGAACCAGCTCATGTTTCTGTGGATTGTTGGTGTATCGGCAATTGTCGGCTTTTCACTAGTACTAGTGGTCTTTTTGGCACAGCGTATCTGGTTTGGCGAGAAAGTCATCGCCGAGAAAGATAAAACAATCTCAACACTAAACAGTAATCTGGAAACGATCCCTCGCTTACAAGATAATGTACGTGTATTGAATACGAATCAGGCTTTACAGTCTGTTCGCCTCAACGATAATGAATCTGCATTGCAGGTTGTTCTTGATGCGCTGCCAGCTGATGCGAATTCAACTGCCATGGCCTCCTCGCTGCAAACAAAACTCCTTACAGGTGTTCCTGGCGTAACGATTGATGCATTGAGAATCGATCCGGCAAGTGATGATGACATTAGTGGCGCGATCGGTTTTTCTTTTACGGTGAGCGCAGCGAATAGTGATCAGGACGCATTGCGTACAGTTTTGCGTCGGATAGAGCGCTCGATTAGGCCGTTTACTATTGAAACGCTATCAATTGAGGGTCAGAGCAATAGGTTGATCATGTCAGTCACTGGCTATGGTTATTATGAACCGGCGCAGACAGTTGATTTAGAGAATAAGGTGGTTCGACCATGAAACGAGGCGACATAGCGGCACTAGTATTTGTAGCAACAGTGAGTATGGTCATTGCATACTTCGTTGCAAACGCATTTATTGGGGGGCCAACGAGTGAAAGTGAAACGGTTAAGACGACTGATCCAATTACGGACAATATTGTAGAGCCAGATGAGACGATATTTAACGAGGATGCGATCAATCCGACAGTTGAAGTTGTTATTGGTGAGAATAAGTAGCAAGCAGGGAGGTTAGAGGTGGCATTACTCACCATAGACATGCAGGATAAGCTCATAGCTCTTCTGACCGATGAAGGTCTGGTTTCCAAGAGTGCCCTGGATGCAGTTGTCGCCGAATCTCAAACTAATAAACAGCCGCTCTTTGCGCTTCTCTCAGAGAAGCGGTTGGTTGATGATGAAATGCTGACTCATGCAATTGCACAATTGTCTGGTGTTCCCTATGTTAATCTCACGAATAGTCTCATTAGCCAAAAGGTACTCGACCTCATTCCAGAGGAAGTTGCAGAGAGATTCATGGCGGTGCCACTTGCTGATGTGCAGAATCGTTTGGCGGTGGCAATGGTTGATGCGAGTAATGTTCAGGCAGTTGACTATCTTTCGAGCCGTATTAATCGACCGCTGAAGGTTTTTATGGCTTCGGAGGCGGGTGTTCGTCATGTGCTTGACCAGTACAAGACGGATCTTTCAACAGTAGACGCAGCTGCTGAGGCTTCCAAGGAAGAAGCAGAAAAAGAGGAAGCTAGTAGTATTAAGACGATTGTGCAAGACTCGCCAATTAGTCGTGCGCTCTCGACAATTCTAGAATATGCAGTGAAGAGCCGGGCAAGTGATGTACATATTGAACCACTTGAGTCAGCGCTCAAGATTCGTTGTCGTGTTGACGGTGTGCTGCGTGAGATTATGCAGCTTCCTAAAACGATTGAGCCCGCACTTGTGAGTCGAATAAAAATTTTATCCAATCTAAAAATAGATGAACATCGTGTACCTCAGGATGGGCAATTTGCAGTGAAGATTGCAAATAAAGAAGTAGATCTTCGTATCGCGATTAGCCCTGTCGTATGGGGAGAACAGGTGGTGATTCGTCTACTCGATAAGAGTAGTGCAACATTTAATATTGAAGAAATGGGATATGCTGGACGGGCACTTCGTGCAATACGCAAGGGTATTCATCGTCCAAACGGTATGGTTCTTACTTCTGGTCCAACAGGTAGTGGTAAATCAACAAGTCTCTATGCGCTTATACAAGAGATACGAGATGATGCAGTGAATATTGTGACCTTGGAAGATCCGGTTGAGTACAAAATGGAAGGTGTAAACCAAATACAGGTTAACGGTGATGTTGGCTTGACGTTTGCTACAGGTCTTCGTTCTATCCTTCGTCAGGATCCAGATATCGTTATGGTGGGCGAGATTCGCGATGAAGAGACGGCAGCGCTTGCTGTGCAGGCAGCGCTAACAGGACACTTGGTATTCAGTACACTGCATACGAACAGCGCAGCTGGCGTATTACCGCGGCTTCTTGACATGAAAGTTGAGCCTTTCTTGATTGCTAGTACGGTTAATACAATCATTGGACAGCGTCTTGTTCGACGAGTTGCTCCAAAGCGTGATACCTATCAATCAAATCCAATTGAAACACAAAATATCCTCGCTACAGTGGGGCATCTACTACCAAAGACACAGGCAGATGTTGCGCGGGTTTCGCAAGATTTAGGCTATAAAGACTTGCCACTTGCTGGTCAAAACGCTTATACTTTAGTCAAGGGTAAAGACACCCCTGCAACCCCCCGGGGTTACAGTGGTCGGGCGGGGCTTTACGAGGTGATGGACGTTAGTGATACCATCCAGCAACTTATCGTTAGCCGTTCGGCCAGCAGCCAGATCCAAAAACAGGCGATCGCAGAAGGGATGATTACAATGCGTCAAGATGGTTACCTTAAGGCCCTCCAAGGTGTTACTACCCTTGAAGAAGTGAATCGTGTTACGGCGGATACCGCATAGAAGGAAGAAAAATATATGTCTAACCAGGAACTTAGGATTGAAATACTACTCGAAGAGGTTGTCCGACGACGTGCCTCTGACTTGCACTTGCAGGTTGGCCTTCCACCTATGTTGCGTGTTGATGGGGCGCTCCTGGCCGTTACTGGCTTTAACGCGCTTGACGAGTCGGCGGTTGAAACGTTGATATTTGCAATCCTGGACGCGGATCAGCGCCAAATACTAGAGAAAGATAAGGAGTTTGATTTTAGCTTTGCCTTCGGGACCTTGGGGCGCTTTCGTGTCAATGCCTATCATGAAAAGGGTAATTTGGCCGCAGCACTTCGTCTTATTCCGAATGAGATTAAATCTGTCACAGAGCTTGGGCTGCCTCCGGTGGTAATGAATTTTGCGAGTTATCCCCGTGGGCTTGTGCTCGTAACCGGTCCAACAGGAAGTGGGAAATCGACAACGCTTGCAGCACTTGTTGACAAGCTGAACAGCGAAACCTCGCAGCATATTATCACGATTGAGGATCCAATCGAATTTACACACAAGTCAAAAAAGTCAGTCGTTGTGCAGCGAGAAATTCACTATGATACGTATAGCTACTCGGCGGCGTTGCGTTCAAGCCTTCGTCAGGACCCTGATGTTGTGCTTATCGGTGAGATGCGTGACCTCGAGACAATCAGTGCAGCGATTACCATCGCCGAGACAGGGCACCTTGTGCTTGCGTCACTTCACACCAACAGTGCTGCTCAGTCAATCGATCGTATGATTGATGTCTTTCCGCCGCATCAACAGTCTCAGATTCGTGCACAGCTTGCAAATATTCTTATGGCGATTTGCTCCCAACGGTTAGTTCCAGCTATCGGAGGTGGTCGGGTCGTTGCAGCTGAAGTACTTGTTGCTAACCCGGCTGTACGAAACATTATTCGGGAAGGCAAGAGTCATCAGTTGGATGCTGTTATTCAGACAGGTGCAGATGCAGGCATGCAGACAATGGATAGAACCCTTGTTGGGTTGGTTCAGGGTGGTGTGGTGACGTATGATGAGGCTCGAAGTTTTGCTGTTGATTTGGCTGAGTTTGAGCGATTGATGCGAGGATGATGACAGATCATGCGAAAGTTTGATTACGAAGCAAAGGATACGACGAACGGAAAGATCGTCAAGGCAACTGTTCAGGCAGAATCAGAGGGAGAAGCAGCAAAGCTGCTTGTTGGCCAGGGTTTTTCACCAATCACGATAAAGGAATCGCAACTTCAGGAAGGTTTCTTCAGCCGTTTTACCAATCGCATAACAACGAAAGATAAGGTTGTTTTTACCCGCCAACTCTCGACACTTATTGCTGCCGGCTTACCGTTATCGCAGAGTCTTCGTACGCTTGTGGATCAAACGCAAAATCGTCGCCTTAAAGGTGTGATCCAAGAGATAATCGCTTCAGTGGAAGGCGGAAAATCCTTACATGATTCGTTTGCTAAACATCCGGAAGTTTTCGATAAACTTTTCCTTGCCCTTGTGTCAGCAGGTGAGGCGTCGGGAACGCTTGATGAGGCGCTGCAGCGGATTGCGGCACAACAAGAGAAGGATGCGGTGATTACGAGTCGTATTCGTGGTGCGATGACATATCCCGTGATCGTTCTCGTTGTAATTTTGGGCGTACTTGCGTTTATGTTGTTCACTGTGGTACCTCAAGTGGAGAAGCTATACATTGATCTTCGTCAAGAGCTGCCATTCATTACCGAAGTTATTGTGTCAACCTCTCGTTTCTTGACGCAGTTCTGGTGGATCGTACTCATTGTCTTTGCTGTCGGTGGGTATTTGTTAGTGCAGTACCTTCGTACCGAATCGGGACAACGGTTTCTTGATAATCTTAAGTTAAACTTTCCTTTATTCAATGGTCTGTTCCGCCGTCTTTACATGGCTCGCTTTAATCGTACCGGACAGACACTGCTCAATACTGGTGTTAGCATGCTTGACATGCTAGCTATCTCTAGTGAGGCAGTCAATAATGAGGTGATTGCGGATGAGATCAGGAGGGCCGCAGAAAAAGTGAAGGGCGGGAAGGACCTGTCGGGTGCGCTATCGGTTGAGGAGCACGTACCTGAGCTAGTGCCACAGATGATCCGTATCGGTGAAAAATCTGGGCGGGTGGACGAAATGATGGGTAAGACAGCGACCATTTACGAAAATGAATTGGACGAGGAAATTCGGGCACTTTCAACAGCGATAGAACCAATCCTCATGGTTGTACTAGCGATTATTGCTGGGGGTATGGTCGCGGCGATTCTATTACCGATTTATAGTCTAGTCAGTACGATTCAGGTATAGATGTATTTATGTGATTTCTCTGGACTTTTTTTACGGATTTGTGTACGATTAGCATGAGCATAATAGTAAAATGTATAACGACAATGTAACGTTCGGCAGAAAGGTGGGAACAGGCATGAACAATCGATATAGGAGCGCTTCAGGCGACAAACAAGGTTTTACGATTATTGAGGTCGTCCTTGTCTTGGCGATCGCGGGACTTATCTTCCTCATGGTTTTTGTGGCATTGCCTGCGCTGCAGCGAGGACAGCGTGATACGCAACGTCGTAATGATCTATCGCGCATAAATACGCAGTTGAACAACTATCAGAGCTCAACGCGTGGAAAAATCCCAGCAAGTAGTAGTCAGCTTGATACATTTGTTGTTGGTTATCTTGATGGAACGAGTGACGGCTATGCAGGGAATGAGTATGTTGATCCAAACGGGCCAAATAACGATGCACCTGCCTCGGATAGTGGCTACGAAATCATCTATAACGATAATAGTACAATTTCAAGTCCAAGAAATGCTGCAGTCTATTATACTGATGGTCAGATCTGTGCTGAGGATGGTTCGGGCAAGACGACGAGTAGTGGTGCTAGTGCACGAAACTATGCACTTCGTATCAAGCTTGAGTCACAAAACGTATTGTACTGCGTTGACAGCAACTAGATAGCTGATTTCTGTAAGTAATATATAACACTTGTGTTATTCTATACATAATGAATTTCGACCTACTAATAAGTATAATGCTAGCTCTCGTTGGTGTTTCGGCGGGCAGTTTTGCCGGAGCTATGGTATGGCGTCTTCGTGCCGCGCAGCTTCGTGAAGATAAAGAGGCGGGGGAGACTGTCAGTAAGAAAGATGCCGCTGCTGTTGAGAAGATTAAGCAAACGAGTATGCTCACTGATCGGTCGGTGTGCTTACATTGCGGACATCATCTTGCGTGGTATGATCTTATTCCGGTAGTAAGCTGGTTACAACTGGGAGGTCGTTGTCGTTATTGTCGTAAGAAAATCGGTTGGCCTGAATTTGCGGTCGAAATAGGTGTTGCAGCATTTTTCGTCTTGTCATATCTCGTATGGCCTTATCTACTTGATGAGGTATGGTCTATCGTACAACTTGTTAGTTGGTTGCTTGCTGGTATCGGCCTGGCTATACTATTTCTTTACGATAGCAGATGGTTTTTGCTTCCAGACAGGGTTATGTTTGCAGTTATCGCTTGCGGTGCGGTGTTTAGTTTTGCTTCCATCGCCTTGTATGATTTTGCTGTGGGTCAGCTCGTGAATGTTCTGATTGCGGTGACAATACTCAGTGGCATTTATTATGTCATTTATGTAGTATCAAAGCATCAATGGATAGGATTTGGGGATGTAAAACTAGGACTTGCGCTCGCGTTGCTATTGGCAGACTGGCAGTTGGCGCTCTTGGCATTATTCTTGGCGAATCTCATCGGTACTATTTTGCTGTTGCCTATGATGCTTCGTGGCCGAGTGACGCGACAGTCTCACATTCCATTTGGCCCATTCCTTATAGCGGGTTGGCTTTTCGCTGGTTTGTTTGGTCATGAAATTATCACTTGGTATGCGTTACTAACACTGGTTGCTGTATAGCGCTTATGCTATAATCAAGCCACATGAACACGGTATTTGAGCGCGGGTTCACCGTCATAGAAGTAATGCTCTTTTTGGCAGTCACAGGAGCATTATTTGCGGCGCTCATGGTAGGAGTGAATACGAACATCACTCAACAACAGTATCGGGAGGGTGTATTTGCATTATCTACTTTTTTGCAAAACGAGTACTCTGAGGTTATTAACCCTCGTAATGAAGTGAGGAATAATAGTAATAGATGGGCGTGTGAAAATAGTATTATTACACCTGCTTCATCTATTGATGCGATAGCTCGTGGTACATCGGATTGTGTACTCTTGGGGCGTGCAGTTGAAGGTGACGGAACTCTTGTACGATCGTATGCAGTGATCGGAACAGAACAGGATGTCGTTGGGACAGGTGATATTGAAACACTGAAAAAGTACCGACCACAGCTTTCAACCTCAAATTCTCAGTATGGGCTGGTGGAGATGCGCATGGATTGGGAAACGTCACTCTCAACTCAAGAGGGCGATTCGTTTTCTCTACTCATTCTCCGCTCTCCTGCTAGTGGGCTTCTGCGCGTATTTGCTCAGTATGGAGAGTTGCCTGATGAACTCGCGACAATGCTTGAACCGACGGCAGCAAAGCAAGAAGTGCGCGTCTGTGTTGAGGGGAGCCGAGGAGCGCTGCCGATACATTCCGTTACTATTGATCCAAAGATATCCAGCCAGGATGGGGTGACGGTTGTCGAATTTGATCCGAACGAAGAGGGAGAACGAGCATGCGCATAAAAAGTCTCTCTCGAGGGGACACGGTTATAGAAGTTCTCTTAGCAATTACTGTTTTTAGTCTGATTGCTGTTGGGGGTATATCACTGATGAATAGAGGTGTAGCAATTGCGCAACAATCCCTCGAGGTGAGCTTGGTGCGTCACCAGATAGATGCTCAAGCGGATGCGTTACGTTACTTGGCCCATGCGTACGCTGCTGATTATCCTGACGATAGCCAGGCGACACGTATTTGGAACAAGGCAATCGGTGAAAATGGGGTTCCTAGTGCACAACCGTTTAGCGAGATCATAGATGGTACGCGCTGTAAATTACCGAGCGGTGCGACAAGTAAGCCGTTTGCTTTGAATATACGAAAGCTTGATTCAATAGGGGGGGATTCATCTCCTCAAGGACCTGTGGTGTCGGTGATGAATATTTCTGATTTTGATTCTGGATCGTATTCGGCAGAAGAGCAGCCGACATTTGCTCGTGTACGGTATGATCTCTCTGAGGTAAAATCCCAAGGTTTGTGGATAGAGGCAGTTCGCTCTGCTGATTCAGTTGGCGATAGTGATCGACCAGGCTTTTATGATTTCCATATCAGGGCCTGCTGGCAAAGTCCTGGTCAGTCTGTACCCGTGACGCTCGGAACGATTGTGAGGTTATATGAACCACGGGGCTAGAAGAGGATTTACAATTATTGAATTGTTGCTTGCGATGACATTTGTCGCTATGTTGCTGCTCCTGATTGCTGCGACAGTGATTCAGATTAGTAATATCTATAATAAAGGTATGACATTACGGGATGTCGACCAATCAGGACGAACTTTGACAGATGATATACGTCGAACGATTAGTGAAAGCTTACCTTTTCGAGTTGAAACAAATTTTGTACAGCAACGATACCCGGGTAGTGATGAGAATAATCCTGATGGAGGGAGGCTTTGTACTGGTCGCTACACGTATGTATGGAATTATGGCAAGACTCTTGCTAATACAGAGATGCCGCCTATCAATGTATATACCACAGGAGAAGAGGTAATTCGTTTCGTTCGGGTTAAAGACAATAACGGTGCATATTGCCGAGAGGAAAACCTTGACAAGCCTATTAAACACGAAGAAGCAACGGAGTTACTCGGAGAGACCGATGCAGGTTGGGATGGTGGGCTAGCGCTGCAAAGCTTTTCAATAGAACAGGTTGCGCGGAATGATGTTATCGATCAAGCGCTGTATCGAATAGTGCTTGAGGTAGGTACAGTTGTTGTCACTAATGGAGAAGATGGCATAGATGTTCTGCAGCGGGAAGTGGATAATCGTTTCAATACGATTGATACATCGTGTAAACCACCTCGTGAGACTGGTTTGCAGCAGAATTTTTGTGCCGTAAACCAGTTTGATTTCACTGCTCAGGCAGGTAATAGAGGAGGAATATAAGGTGAACACATATTATAGACAGAGGGGAGCGGTGTCATTATTTGTTGTTATATTTGCGGCACTTCTTATTACAACGATTACGATCGCTTTTGTTCGTGTGATGGTGCAAAATCAACAACAAGCAACCACGGCAGACTTGTCAAAGAGTGCACTGGATTCTGCATTCGCTGGAGTTGAAGATGCAAAACGAGCAATAGTTGAATTTAAAAAGGATTGTTATAACTCGGATGGAGAAGTGATCACCTCTGAGCGATGTGATGTGCTGGCTACTGCATTACGCTCCAATAAATGTCGAACAATACAGGATTCAGCACTCTTCGCTGGGCTTAGCGAAGCTGACGAAGTATTAATTAAGCAGTCGGATGCTGACGAAGACCTCCAGCAGGCATATACGTGCGTGAAGGTTCGTCTTGATACACCTGACTATGTTGGTAATCTGGTTTCTGACTCATCGCACTTCATTCCCTTGAAGGCGAAGGCGACTGATACGTTTAATAAGGTGGTTATACGATGGTATGCACAGAGTGATCTACAAACGGCTGAGTCAGAAGGGGCAGAAACGACAGTGAATTTTGCTGATCCACCTGGTGACGTGTCTCTGCCGCCCCTAGAGCAATGGCCAGTAAATCGTCCACCGCTTATTAGGGTGCAGTTGATACAGTTTGGTGATTCATTCAACCTATCATCATTTAATGATAATGAGGGTGGCAAGACGAATACGGCTACACATTTTTTGATGCCGGCAAGCATCGGGCGAAAGACGGTGGCGTTTATCGAAGATAAGCGACAGGAAGAGGACGGGCGTCGTCCGGTTGTTACTAGTTCACTTTTGTCTCCAATCGATTGCGCAGAAGATTTTTCGACGACAAGTGGTGGACAATTTGCTTGCGAGGTGACGATGACATTACCTCGTCCCATTGGCGCAGATGATGATAAAAGAACTGCCTATTTGCTCATAAACCAATTTTATAAAAATGACACAGCATTTAGTATTAGTATGTTAAATCAGGCTAATGAGGAAGTATTGTTTGATGGAGTACAGCCCGAAATTGATGCGACAGGGCGTGCTAACGATCTGTTTCGCCGAGTAAAAAGTCGGGTCGAGGATAATGCGAGCAGTACACCTCCTCTGGAGGCGGCTGTTGATATAACCGGTAGCCTCTGTAAAAACTTTCTTGTGACTGGTCGCACGAAAGATTATGATCCCGGCGATTGTTAGTTGGGTGAATCACTATGAAACTTTTCGAACACCTCGCGTAAATGTTCATCAGTGACATGAGTGTAAATTTGTGTCGTACTAATATTACTATGACCAAGCATTGATTGAACTGATCGAATGTCCGCACCATTCATTAGAAGGTCTGTCGCATAGCTGTGACGGAGAGTATGGGGGCTGACATGCTTTGTGATCCCGGCGAGTCGCGTGTAGGTACTGAGCATTCGTTGGATACTTCGGCTTGTGAGCCGACGATAGTCACCGCTAGTGGAGGCGACTGCGTTTCGGCTGTAGTTTAAGAAAAGTGGCTGGAGATTATCGGTTCGGGTCGCGAGATAACGTGCAATATGTCCAGCCGCGGTGCGTCCGATGAAAATGGGACGATCCTTTTGTCCTTTTCCGCGTACCATGAATTCACGTCGTTTTGTGTTCACTTGATCTCTGTTAAGTGAAACAAGCTCAGAAACACGGAGACCGCTCGAGAAGAGCAATTCAATTATTGCTCTATCGCGTAACCCCTGTTCGGTCGAGGTATTAATCTGTTCGAGAAGACGATTAATCTCGTCATTATAGAGAAATGTCACTTGTTTGCGCGCTGTCTTTGGGAGGATGATCTTATCTGGTGCAAGGCTACTGATATCACGCGTTGAGAGATAGTGGAGAAAGCCGCGCAGGGCTATCAAATGGTAACTCTGGGTGATGATTGATAAGGTATCGCTGGTAGCATTTTTGTAGCGATTAAGCCATAGACGGTACTTTCTTACTACTTCTGTGGTTATGTCTTTCACCTCTATGTCGTCACTAAATTCGATAAATCGCTCAATGTACAGCCGATAGTTCTCAGCTGTTTTTATCGACCGGCCGCCTTCGACCTCGAGGTGTTCGATATAGTCATTGAGTAGTTCTGACGTATACATACTCTTTAGCATAGCGTAGTTGGCTGAAAACAGGTAGAATTATAACAATGAGCTTTTTTGATAACATTCTCTTAGGGCTTATCCAGGGGTTGACAGAGTTTATTCCCATTAGTAGTTCGGGGCATTTGGTTGTTGCCCAAAATTTCTTAGCGGGTGCCTCAAACCACCTTTTTTTGGAATGGATCAATATTGGAACAATGTTGGCGCTCGTGGTGTATTTTTGGCGCAGAATTATAACCATCATTGTTGATATTACGAAGCGTCGGCGCTATAGGCTCGCTCGTAATATTTTGCTTACCTCAATACCGGCGGGCATTGTTGGATATGTGGCTGCCGATTTTATCGAGAGAAGTGACTTTTTCGGGAGTATTATCGTTGTTGCGGCGATGTTAACGGTAGTAGGAGTGATTATGATTGTACTTGAGCGACTACCGAAAGCATCGGCAGTAAAAGATGGCGAGGCATTGACGATACCCCGTGCTCTACTAATTGGTGTGGCGCAAATGGTCGCACTGATTCCGGGTACGTCACGCTCTGGCTCGACGATCATCACTGGGCGCCTCCTTGGTCTCAGTGCTAAAAATGCCGCTGAGTATAGCTTTCTGGCTTCGTTGCCAATCATGGCTGGCGTGACAGCAAAGGTGTTTCTGCATGATCAGTCGTATCTATTCGAGAATTTCGAAGTATTGCTGGTTGGTAATATTGCAGCATTTATTTCAGGTCTTCTCGCTGTCGGTTTTTTGATGCGGTATCTTTCCCGGCATAGTTTGGCGGTATTTGGGTGGTATCGAATTGGTTTGGCCACTGTTATCATCGGTGTTCTTTTGGTACAATAGACATATATAACAGAGGAGAAATAATGGAACGAACACTAGTAATTTTTAAGCCTGACACAATTCAACGCGCAATCACTGGCGAGATTCTTACTCGATTTGAACGAGCTGGCCTAAAAATTGTCGGTATGAAAATGATGATTCCCGAGATGGAGCTACTGAAGAACCACTATCCAGATGAATTGGTACCTATTGTGGGCAATAAGACGAAAGAAGATTGGGATAACTACGGTCTGGAATATGGAGAAACTGTTGAAGAGATTGGTGAAATGATCGTCGATGCGACCCGAAAGTTTATGCGAAGCGCTCCAGTGATTGCTATTGTCCTTGAGGGCGGACACGCTGTAGAGGTTGTTCGAAAAATGGTCGGTAAAACTGGACCGAAAGATTCTGCCCCTGGTACTATACGTGGCGATTATGCTCATTTAAGTTTGGGTCGAGCCTCGCTACAAAAGAAGGGCGCTGCTAATCTTGTTCACGCAAGTGGTACTGTCGACGAGGCAAAGCAGGAGATTGCTATGTGGTTTGATGATACTGAGCTATTCGATTATAAGACAGTACACGATATCCACACGATCGCCTAGCGTAGTATTTTGTTATATAGGTACTAACGGGGTAAAATAGGGGAGCGCCTCGGTAGCTCAACTGGATAGAGCAGATCCGTCCTAAGGATAAGGTTGCAGGTTCGACTCCTGCCCGGGGTACCATGATAAAATAGAATTATGGCTAAAGCCGATCACGATTTTGACGGTCAACGCGAGGGTGAAAAGCTACTCTTTATTTTTCGTCGTCATATCATTGCAATGCGTAAAGGTTTCTGGCTGTTGTTAATTCCATTTGCCTTGTCGTCGATCCCTGTCTTTATCTGGCCTTCTACATTGTCAGTGTATTGGTCGCCTGTTATCGGGCTATCCATCGGGCTGGTTTTATTTCTTTATCACTTCGTTATGTGGTATTACACAATTTATATTGTGACTGATCAGCGTTTGCGACAAGTAACACAGAGGGGTTTCTTTGGAAAGGATGTCGTAGAACTTGGTCTGTCAAAGATTCAAAGCATAAGCTATAATGTACCAGGATTTAGTGGTGAGATCCTGGGATTTGGTACGATAGTTGTACAAACATATGTCGGAGATTTAACGATTAATAAGGTCGAGCATCCCGAAGAGACCTATAATAAACTACAAGATGCCGTCGCGGCGGCTGAAAATGCACAAGGGGTACATGAAGAAACTACCTAAATTTAGGCGAAAAAAGCAGGTGGACCCAGAAGGTCATTCTGCGCGTATCACAAACGAAACGGTTGCCGAGCATCGCAAGCGGGTATTGGCTGGCGGAAGGCGGTTCAAGTATCCTGTACAGTATGCACGCCATAGGCTGGTGATTAACGCTATTATCATTGCTATTATTGCATTAATCACTCTTGCTGGAGTGATATGGTGGCAGCTGTATCCTTTGCAGAATAGCTCGACGTTTTTTTATCGCATTACTAAAGCTGTCCCGTTGCCAGTGGCCTCTGTTGACGGATATCCTGTCCGCTATAGTGATTATTTGGTTAGTTTTCGTGCCATTGAACACTATAAACAGCATAAGGAAGGTGTTAGTCTACGGAGTGGCGATTATAAGGAGCAATTGGAGTATTATCGGCGCGAATCATTGAATGGTGCCATTGCTGATGCGTATGCAGAAAAAATAGCAAAGGAACGGAATATTACAGTAAGTGAGGAGCAGATCAATGAGGCTCTTGATGACCAGCGCGCATCACGAGATGGCGTCACCTCTCAGGAAACGTATGATGCAATTGTCCTTGATCATTATAATTGGACGCCTGCCGAGGCGCGTGAAGTAACGGCTGCAAGTTTGTTGCGCCAAGAGGTTGCTTATGCGATTGATGATCTGGCTAGAACGCAGCGAGATTTGGTGGTCAAGAAGCTCAATGCTAATAGTGATTTTAGTAAGGTTGCGCAATCTATTCCGCCGCAAGGAGATGCGCAAGTTACCTCAGGTGTGGTTCCGCTTGTTCCTCGTAATAATCAAGATGGCGGCTTAGCGAGTATGGCAGCCCGTCTATCTGACAATGAAATATCTGACCCTTTTCGATCGACTACCGGCGATGGGTACTATATTGTCAAACAGCTTGAGAAAGACGGGGATCGGGTTAGCTATGCTTATATTAAAATACCTCTTACGGTGTTTGATCGACAGCTAAAGGAGTTACAGAGGAATGATAAGATAAAAGAGTACATCGATGTGTCGACATCAACAGTGGCACGTTTAGAGGTAAAGGAGTAAAAACATGCATACACTTCCAGAGCTTTCCTATGGGTATGGTGATTTAGGTAAGTATATCAGCAAGGAGATAATGACGCTGCATCACTCGAAACATCATCAGTCATACATTGATAAGTTGAATAAAGCACTCGAGGAGAGTCCAGACCTTAAAGATCGTACTATAGAATCGCTATTAAGCGACCTTGATGAATTGCCTGCTGCAGTTCGTACAGCTGTTCGAAATCATGGGGGCGGACATTACAATCATTCGTTGTTTTGGCAGTGGATGTCGCCGGAGGGTGGCGGTGAGCCAACGGGCAGGATAGCTGAGGGTCTT
Organism: Candidatus Saccharibacteria bacterium UBA2112; assembly: GCA_002331045.1. Lineage (GTDB taxonomy): Bacteria > Patescibacteriota > Saccharimonadia > Saccharimonadales > Saccharimonadaceae > UBA2112. The sequence continues at coordinate 29,433 of DCYK01000043.1, read as the reverse complement.
CAGGCGCGGTACGGCTCCTTTCAGGCATTTGTCGATGAGTTTAGTGCTAAGGCTACTGGTGTATTTGGAAGTGGCTGGGTGTGGCTGCAACCAAACTTCGACATTATAACAACACCAAATCAAGATACGCCACTGATCATGGGGCAGCCAGAGCCATTATTAGGACTCGATGTTTGGGAGCACGCTTATTATCTGGACTACAAAAACAAGCGCGATGATTATATTCAGGCATGGTGGAATGTTGTGAATTGGAGCTTTGTGGCGTCGCGTTTACCAGATGGCGAGTAGAGACGCGCCGTTTTATCTTTTGTCAGTTTTCTGGGTTTTAGAGCTTTCGGGATCTACGTAAGGATTATTTTGCCAGTTGTATCCATCGTCGATAACCACCGACGAGTTGCTCGTTGTTTGGTTGCCACTTAATTCAAAGCGACGACGACGATAGGTGACGAAGCCAACGAATCCAATACCAAGTACAACCATCCCAGCAGCGAGGATGCCAAGAAAAACAAGTACCGAGAATCCAGAGCCTGGTCCCTGTTCAAGTACTGAGCTTGTAAGGTTATATTGAAATGGTTGCGACGCTGGTGCGCTACCATCTGAGGGAATAGACTTTTTCTCAACTGTGAGATTAATTGTTAATGTCGCTGTGTCGGTAGTGATAGTTCCAGAGTAGTCTCCTGCGGCTAATGCAAGCGAGAGCTTGCCGTTGCTTCCTACGGATCGACTAAGTGTGCCAATTCGCACTTGGGCGTTATCTGCAATGACATTATTTTCGGTAATTGTGAGTACTACAGGGTACCCACGCGTATAGATGGTGCCGCTATAAGTACCATTCTTGCCATTCCCGCTTCCTTTGATAGTAAAGTAATACTGATCACCGGGTTCAAGGTTTGTGACTATTGCGCGGAATTCCCCGCGCTCCTTCTTGACTGGTGTTGTTTTATCGAGTGCAGTTGCACTGATGCCATAGCTAAAGGATGCTTTACTATTTGTTCCTGCTATTTTCCAGGTGACTGTGGCAGAGGT
>DCYK01000043.1:0-28010 GCA_002331045.1 Candidatus Saccharibacteria bacterium UBA2112 | reverse complement strand
GGTGGAAGAGGGTTGTGGTTTCTCGGATGGTTTTGGCTTTGATACAACGGGTGCTGGGGTAGGAACAGTTGTAGGAGTAGGTTTTGGTGAACTTGAGGGGGAGGGGGAAGGCGGTGGGTTGGGGTCAGTGATCGAATAGACACCTCCGCCATACGTTGTTGTCTTACTATTGACGCGGCTACTATCTGCAAAACTAACAGTAGCGGTTCCTGCTCCGATAGCCTTAAATTTTATGGCCATAACCTGGGCAATACCACTGGGCGCCGGGCTTCGTGACCCATTAAATGTAATCTTACCAGTCTGTTGGGATATGGAAGGCGTACCATAATGTGCGCTAGTACTACCTGAACATCTATTGCCGTTTGTCATAATTGAAGCAACCTTCAGTTTTCCTGAGGGGTAATTCAGTGTCCCGACTGCTGTTCCTGTTGTCTCATCACTTTCTGCATAGCTCTTAATATCAATACAGAAGGTGGTACCTATATTCATTTGGGAGCTAGAGGGTGAAATAAATAATTGGTTTGCGGCAGCGAATGCGTTACTCAAGGGGGAAACAAAAGATACAACAAGACATGCTATAAGATAGTGCGGAAAAAGCCGTTTCATAGCCTGAGGAAATCTCTGATATGCGTTCATTGTGGTACCGCCATTGTTACCGGGGGAGATGAGCGAGGACTATTGTTCTGTGGGGAGAGGCTTGAGGGCGTTGCTGCTTCTTGTTTAGGCACAGGTGCGTGAGAGGGCTTGGAATGATGTATGATATCAAGTTCACCATTTGCTGCGTTATAGATGGCTGCGGGCTCATCTGATGCTTCAACGCGAACAAGATCAGGGGCATACTCAGCGGCACTAGGCTGGGTATTGTCTGTATATGAACCTCCGGCTTCGTTGCTGGGGTAGGTCTGCGTGACTGCTTCTTCTGAAGGCTGAGGTGACGTAGGGTTCGGGGCTGAGGCAGCGGAGGGAAGTGATGCTTGCGGTGAAGGCTGGTTGTTTACTTGCTGTGTTTGTTGTGGTGCTACTACTGTCGCGCCGGTATCAGTATCCTGTGGTGGTGGGGATAATTCATCAGGGGCTGCTTTCATATTGGAAGTTGCTTCGGTTGATGTATTAACAGTGCTGATTTGTGGTTCAGGTCGATGGCTACGCTGGAGTGCCTCGGCATCATAGTTTGCTGCAAGAAAATTACGATCAATATCTGTATCAATGATTCGAGCTTGTGCACGTCGTCGCTGAATAATAATTACTGCGGCGATACTACCAATAAGAAGAGCGAGAAGCGCTGCCCCTCCAAGTAGTGGGAGAAGAGAGCCGCTAAGACCTGACGATACTCCTTCAACCTTGCTATTCAAGAGGATGCTCTGAATATCAGGGTTACCGCTTTCAGGTATAGTTTTTTTTGCAACAGCAAAGCTTATCTCATACGAATGACCGGTATCTGACGGTGTAATTGTTGCCGTGTGCTTGCCCTCGCTTAGTTCAGTGAGGACAATAGCGTTACTGTTTGCAGTGAAGCTCCGTCCTGCAATTTTCACTTTTGCGCCCGGAAGAAGTAGGCCATTTTGTTGGATTGTAAGTTGCACGGGATAACCGCGCGTGGTGAGGGATCCACTATACGTTGAGCCTTGGAGGTTATCCTCTGTAGCTGCTCGGATAGTGTAGTAGTATAATGTGCCGAGCTTAACGTCGGTTAGCTTTGCTGTATAACTGCCATTATCATTCTCAGTGATGACAGTATCCCTCTCCATGCTCTCCTTGGTTTCTCCATATACAAAGGTCATTTCCGCCTCAGGATTGTTGACTGTCCAACTTACGCTGTTTTCTTGTCTTGTGGTATTTACGACTACATTATGAATTCGTAGATTACCCTCGCTTTCTTCTGTTGGTTGCTCTTTTTCTTCTTCGGCAGGAGTAGGCGCAGGTGTTTGCGTCGGTCGTGGCGTGACGCTTGGACTAGGGCTTGGTTTTGGTGTCGGCTTTGGTGTTGGACTAGGGCTTGGTTTTGGTGTCGGCTTTGGTGTTGGCGAGGGGGATGGGCTGGGAGTGGGCGCGGGGGGATTTGTGATCGTGTATGAACCATTACTCGTGGCGGGGGAGCCGCTCTCGTAGCGAACATCGGAGAAATTAACAGCGGCGGTTCCTGCTTTTAGTGATTGAAAGGTGATAGTAAAGAGATGGATAGTTTGATCATTGGCTCGGTCATACCACTCGCTACTTTGTTCAAACGTGATATTACCGTTGCTATTGTTAGGTGTCACTGTAGAGTTGGGGAAAGTGCTTGTTGAATCGTTCACATTCGTTACCTTAAGAAGGTTTTTAGGAAAAGTAACCTTTCCGCTAATAGTGCCCACGCCGAACCATGAGGGCTGCACGTAACCATTAACGCTCACGGTAAAAGTCTTGCCTTTTTGGCTACTCCCTGAGGCGGGGGTAAAATAAATGGTACTTCCGGCGGCGAATGCTTGAGATGGTATAAGCGAGAATAAAGCTGTTAATACAAACAGTCCAATAATGTATTTATGTATTCTCTTTTTTATCATGTTTGTGTTGTGGTGTTTTACTGTTTCAGAGTATCATGCTAACGGATAACGGTCAATGTTTTTACCTCTGTTTTTTAATAAAAAATACCCATGCGGGCATTTGATGATTTTATTGGCGGGCCCGACCGGATTCGAACCGGCGATCTTCTCCGTGACAGGGAGACGTGATAGGCCAACTTCACTACGGGCCCGTGTGTGTGGCTCCAAGTATCATACCAGTTTTTCGCCTCTGATGCAATGAATATCGATCGTTTATTTCTCTATGGCGAAATGGTATAATTACAGCTACGAACCTAGCGGATCTGCCGCTGTAGCTCAGTTGGTAGAGCGGCGCTTTCGTAAAGCGTAGGTCTCCGGTTCAAATCCGGACAGCGGCTCCACATCGGTATAAGCGGGTATCGTATAGTGGCAATATGCAACCTTCCCAAGGTTGAGCGCAGAGTTCGATTCTCTGTACCCGCACCAAACATAGTATATGAAAGAGCGAATAATCCAACACACACAAGCGCTTGTGAACGACAGACATCTGTTAGTGGCTTTACTGCTCCTTCTGCTTGCAGGAGTGAGTCTTCTTGTTTTTCTGGCTTTTGGCATTGATCCAACTGAGCGGCAAGTCGCCGTTCACTATACAAGCTTCGGTACGACGAACTTTTACAGGGAAAAGTGGTATTATTTGTTGAGCTTTGCTGTTTATGTAGTTGTCCTTATGGCTGTACATAGCGTTATTACACTGAAGATTTTGCAAGAAAAAGGAAGAGAGCTGGCAGTTGTGTTTGCCTGGATGGGACTCGTGTTGGTAGTAATAAGCGCAGCCCTCCTCTTTCAGATCCTCAAGGTTGCTTCAATAATATGACGACACGGGATATAGAAATTCCTTTAGGTAAAAGAACTCGAAAATATCGTTTTTTTGAGATGCTCCCTGCCTTTTTGAGCTACGGTGCGATCATTATATTGATTATTCTATCCTTGGTAAATCCCACGCTCGCTGCAATCTATCTGCTGTTGATCATTATTACGACATTAGTCAAGGCAATTGGCATTGCCTATCATACGACTGTAGGAAGAAATCGGCTCGAAAAGGCTCAGCGAACAGATTGGCGCGATCGGTTATTGCAACTCGAGGATCCTGGCGCCTCATTAAAAAAACTTCGGCAACATTCTCATTCTGGAAGTTTTGAGAATGAGCAGCATCGAGCTAATCTTGAGGATATCATAGCAGACAGTGGTAATGCATATCCAATGCCCTCGCAGATATATAATGCTGTCATTGTTGCGATCTACAATGAATCATATGAGGTGCTTCGTCCGACAATTGAATCACTCGTTGATACGACCTATGATAAGGATCATCTCATCGTTGTGCTTGCTTATGAAGAGCGGGGGGGTATCGAGACTGAAGCAACGGTGCGTCGTATAAAAAAAGAGTTCGGTTCGCACTTTCGGGCCCTTCATCTCGTGAAGCATCCAGATCACATGCCTAATGAAGTAAGAGGCAAAGGTGGTAACATTACCTACAGTGGTTTCTTCTTGAAAAACTGGCTCCAAAAAGTAAGCATTCCTTACAGTAATGTTATTGTTACAACACTTGACTGTGACAATCGACCCCATAAAACATATTTTGATTATGTTGCTTACGAATATATCGTCCATCCCGACCGCAAACACTTATCATTCCAACCTATTTCGTTGTTTTTGAATAATATTTGGGATGTTCCTGCGCCAATGCGGGTTGTTGCCACAGGGAACTCTTTTTGGAATATTATTAGTTCAGTGCGCCCTCATGTTTTGCGGAATTTTGCTTCCCATTCCCAGCCGATGGATGCCTTGGTTGAGATGAACTTTTGGAGTACGCGCACTATCGTTGAAGATGGTCATCAGTACTGGCGTAGTTATTTTCATTTTGATGGTCGCTATAGTGTCGTTCCAATCTTTGTACCAATTTATCAGGATGCCGTACTATCTTCGACGTATTGGCGTACCTTAAAGGCACAGTTTATACAACTGCGTCGCTGGGCCTACGGTGCTTCTGATGTGCCGTATGTCGCAACACGTATCTTCACAAAAGATGCACATGTCTCATTTGCTCCTAGTTTTGCGCGATTTGTCCGCCTGCTAGATGGACACGTAACACTTGCGTGTATTGCTGTTTTGATTGCTGTCGGAGGATGGATACCGCTATTTGTGAGTGTTGAGGCTTCGCAAAGCATCGCTGCACAACAACTGCCAGAGATCGTCAGCCGTATTCAGCAATTTGCACTCATCGGTCTTCTTATAACGATCTTTTTTGCCTTCAAGTTACTGCCGCCTCGTCCCGAAAGGTATAAGCGACATAGAAACATCTGGATGCTAGCACAGTGGCTCTTAATGCCATTTACTGCAATTATTTATAGCTCGGCTTCCGCCTTTACTTCTCAGACTGCGTTATTGCTTGGACGATACTTCGATAAATTCGACGTCACAGAAAAAGCAACGGTGGCAAATAGTAGTTCTCAAAAAGATAATTAGTCACGACAGACACATACGCTAAATTACTTGCTCAGCCGAGAGTAGGCTTGTCGGTGTGCTATTTGGTTGCTTTTGGATGACGCACGCTCTGTCTAATATCCTGCCAAGAACGATTATATTCAAATGACAGATGAAACTTTTCAAGAGCAGGCGAGTGTAGGGGATGGTTTGAGGTGTTGGTATCTAATTTCTTTACCATGGTATTATTCTAGCACAAGCATTATATATTGTCAATGGAACACTGAAACGTGCTATATATCACGGTATGCATAAAGTTTGATGTAATAGACAATAGGATAATGTGGAAAAGTTATCTGATACTGGGGAAATAAAATAAACCACTGTACAGTGGTTTATTGCAGTATCGATATGGTGGGCGATGAGGAATTCGAATCCCCGACCTTCTCAACGTCAATGAGACGCTCTAGCCAACTGAGCTAATCGCCCATAACCCCTGTATTTTAGCAGATGTATAGAGGTGTTGCAATAACAGGGGCGAGTAGGGTATGATAACTGTAAGCAGTGACGCGGAGTAACGACCCGCCGAGCTTCGTCGGGAGCGGTCGCAGACAGACGAATATGAATGCGGTAAGAGAAATAGCCAAGGTGGAACCTCCTAAAGCTTTAGGACCGAGGCACGCACGTAAAGTTTTACGATATGCGTGCTTTTATATTTTATAAAGGAGATTCTATGAACAATGAAGAGCTTACTGCAATGCGACATAGTTTGGCGCATATTACGGCCGCCGCCGTACAGCATCTATGGCCACACGCAAAATTTGGTGTCGGACCAGTTGTTGAGAATGGTTTTTACTATGACATTGACCTAGGTGAGCAAAAGATCTCGGAAGATGATTTTAAAAGAATAGAGAAAGAGATGCGCAGGATCATTGCGCAAGAGCAAGACTTTGTGCATTCGACAAAAAATATCGATGAAGCGATTGACTGGGCAAAAGCGGCTCATCAACCCTACAAGGAAGAGCTATTGAACGATCTGAGACGAGCCGGTACAACAGTTGCTAAAGATTTAGATGCAGATGCAATGGGTACGATTACAGATAGTGAGGCTGCACTTGAAGAGGTAGGGTTCTATACTAACGGTGATTTCACTGATCTTTGTCGTGGTCCTCACGTTGCTAACACTAGGGAGGTTGGTGTATTCAAGCTAATGCGAGTTGCTGGCGCCTATTGGCGAGGTAACGAAAAAAATACACAAATGCAGCGACTCTATGGGGTAGCGTTTGCGACACAGCAAGAACTCGATAGGTATCTCGATAGGCTGGAGCAGGCAAAATTACGTGATCATAGAAAACTAGGTAAAGAGCTCGATCTTTTTACCTTCTCAGATCTCGTTGGTTCAGGCCTGCCGCTTTATACACCTCGTGGAACTCTTATCCGCGAAGGACTTATTAGGCTTTCTGAAGAATTAAGAGCACAAGTAGGGTTTCAAAAGGTGTGGTCACCCCACATTACGAAGAAGGAGTTGTACGAAACGTCGGGTCATTGGGATAAATTTGGAGATGAATTGTTTTTGGTAAAGAGCCAGGAGACAACGGATGAACTAGTGATGAAACCGATGAACTGCCCTCATCACGCGCAGATCTATGCCGCGAGCCCTCGCAGTTATCGTGATCTTCCGTTGAAGTACATGGAAACAACAACCAACTATCGTGACGAAAAGACTGGTGAGTTACATGGGTTGAGTCGGGTACGATCACTGAGCCAAGATGACAGCCATACGTATTGTCGTCCAGAACAAGTAGATGAGGTCTTTGATCAGTTAATCCAGAAAATTCAGTATTTTTATGAAGCCATAGGTATGGACTTAAAATTGCGTCTTTCCCTTAGAGACGACAGCCCGTCATACTTGGGCTCGGATGAGCTGTGGAGTTTTGGCCAGGATAAACTTGCTGCGATTGCCGAGCGTCATCACATTGAATTTTATAGCGAAGAGGGCGAAGCTGCCTTTTATGGCCCTAAGCTGGATTTTATGGCTGAGGATGCGATAGGACGTACGTGGCAGGTGGCAACAATTCAGTTTGATTTTGTTCAGCCTGAACGTTTTGAGCTTGAGTATATTGATGTTGATGGCATGCCGAAGCGTCCGATTATGGTGCACTGCGCCATTATGGGGAGCTTTGATAGGTTCTTTTCGGTGTTTATTGAGCATACCGGCGGCTGGTTTCCTTTTTGGGTTGCTCCGGAGCAGGTGCGTATCCTAACTATTAATGACACGGTAATTGACTATGTGAATGAAATCGAGTCAATATTACAAGACACGGTCCTTATGGAGCCAGTGAAATATAATGAACTACGCTTTAGCCGAGATGATCGCAATGAATCACTTGGTAAAAAAATTCGTGAGGCAACAGCAATGAAGATCCCAGTACAATTGATTGTTGGACCGAAGGATAAAGAAGCTCGAGAGGTGAGTGTACGAACACAAGCGGGTGAAGAAAAAGTGGCTCTTGATAAGCTGGGTGAATATTTGCGCGGTCTGTAGATGGATGTCAATAAAAGTTTTCGCCTTAGAGTCGAAGAGCTTATGGCACAGGTACCAGGAGGTCGAGTGACGACATATGGTGATTTGGCGGGTCTCGCCGGTCAAGCAAGCGCCAGTCGTATAGTTGGAGGAATTGCACATTATGGCAATCCTGATTTACCATGGCACCGATTAGTGAATCGTTTCGGTGGGCTTGCGAACGGATTTCCTGGCGGTAGGGAGGCGCAAGCGCAGTTGCTCGCCCAGGAGGGGGTGGCGTGTACAAACTACATTATCGACGATTTTGAGGAGTGTCGATGGATACCAAGCCTTTGATTGTTATTGTTGGACCGACGGCGAGCGGTAAAACGGCGCTTGCGGTAACGATTGCGAAACAGTATGGTGGGGAAATAATCTGTGCAGATAGCCGAACAGTTTATCGGGGAATGGATATTGGTACCGCAAAGCCCACCCCTGAAGAGCGATCAGAAGTACCGCACTGGGGGCTCGATTTGGTTGAACCGGATCAGAAATTTACTGTAGCCGATTTTCAGAAGTATGCCATAGCAAAAATAAAGGACATTCGATCACGAGGCAAGGTGCCATTATTGGTTGGTGGCACTGGGCTATACGTTGACGCGATTGTTTTTGATTATCGGTTTGGTCCAGCGGGCAATACGTCTATGAGAGACCGGCTGGAGGGACTATCACTTATGGAGCTACATGCATATTGCATGAGGAATGCTATACCACTTCCGGAGAATAGGCGTAATAAACGTTACGTCATTCGTGCAATAGAACAAGGCAATATAAACAACAATAGATTAAATACCCCTATTAAAAATTGCAACATTGTAGGAATTTCTACGAATAAGGAAATACTCCAGCAGCGGATTACTGAACGAGCTGAACATCTATTCAAGCAAGGTGTTATCGAGGAGGCGAAAAGATTAAGCAGCTCGTACGGATGGCATCATGAGTCTATGACAGGAAATATCTACCCATTGTGTAGGCAGTACGTTGATGGTGAGTTAACATACGAAGAGCTAAAAGAAAAGTTTCGCGTGCTAGATTGGCGCCTGGCTAAGCGTCAGCTAACGTGGTTTCGACGTAATGCATATATTCATTGGTGTGATTTAGAAGAGGCTCAGGTGTATATAGGGGCTCTCCTCGAATCTGATCACTAATCATGCTATAGTGAGAGTAAAAGAGTTATACGGGATAGATATGATTGACGCATTATTTGGTTCAAAAACAAGGGTAAAACTACTGCATTTGTTCTTGAATAATGTAGAAAAATCTTTTTATGTGCGAGAGATCACTCGAATAGTGGATGAACAAATTAATTCTGTGCGGCGAGAACTTGCGAATATGCTAAAAGTCGGCATTATCACAAGTGATACCGCTAACCACAGGCTCTACTATAAGGTAAATCAGTCATATGAACACTACGAAGCATTAAGGGCTATTTTTTCAGACAAGTCTCTATCTGCCTCAAAGAAAGGGGCGGGCGGAGTAAAGCGGCGAGTCCACGCATCTGCAAGTGCTGGCTGGGAACACCTTGCAAAGGATTTACCAGGGGTACGGGTTGTAATCGCCGCAGGCTCTTTGGTGCATGGCTCGTCTACTAGTGTAGATCTTCTTGTTGTTTCAGACTCGATATCTCCAAAACTCAAGAGGGCGGTGCAGGCTATTGAGAAGGACGAAGGACGTGATTTGAATTACAGTCTTCTCCCTTACGAAGAGTTCTATTATCGAATGAGTATTCATGATAAATTTATTACAGAGATATTGAGCAGTGTTCATGCAGTTGTCGTGGATGCTGATAACGTGCTGAAAGGATAGATAGTATATGTTTGATATTGAATACAAAGGTGGAAACTGTATTATTATTGGGACAAAGAAGATGGATTTTGTCTTTGACCCCAAGACTTCACTTATTGGGCTAAAAGATATGCCACTTAAGAATCGGGTTTCACTAGCCACAGAGGAGCGTTTCTCGGTACTAGAACCAGAGGCAAAACTGCAGATTGATGGACCTGGCGAGTATGAGGTTGCTGAAGTGTCTATTCGGGGAACCCGCGCGGTCCGTCATATAGACACAGCCACTACCGAACCGCTTAGTACAATGTATCGTATAGAAATAGGGGAGGTTCGTGTAGCGGTTCTTGGTAATATTAGCGTGAAATTGAGTGAAGATCAGCTGGAAAGTCTGGGAGTGATTGATATATTGGTGATCCCAGTTGGAGGAAATGGTTATACACTTGATGCCGTTAGTGCCGCCACGATAACGCGACAGATTGATCCGCGCGTTGTTATTCCTGTTCACTACGCAGATAAAGCGGTAAACTACGAGGTTCCTCAGGATGAGGTGGAACTGTTTGTGAAAGAGATGGCGGCTACAGTTGAGGATGCTGGTACAAAATATAAAGTAAAGTCAGCTGCATCTATTCCTCAAACGCTAACGCTGGTAAAAATAGCTCGTAGTTAGATAACAAGGTAGCCCACATAATAAAGTCTCCGCTTCTTCGGCGGAGACTTTATCGTAAAAAAGATTGACTCTTACTTCGTGGGCGTGAGCACGCCCTTCTTCTTGAGAGTCCTGATAGCTTGCGTGCTAAGAGTCATTGTTACTTTTTGTCCATTAACGACAAATGTTTTCTTCTGAAGATTCGGCTTGAATACTCGCTTTGTGCGACGTAAAGAGAAGCTCACATTGTGGCCGAACTGTTTTCCCTTACCGGTTAGATCGCATTTTGATGCCATTACTATATTCCTTCACTCATTGGATAATCTAAACCAGTGTACGGTCTTTTTTGGTATTTGTCAATAATTTTCTCGGGATGAATGGTGTTATACTAGAGCTATGGTCGAGGGATTTATACTTAACATCGCTGTCATTATAGGCGTCATTCTTGTATCGATGACGCTTCATGAAGTGATGCACGGTTTTGTTGCATACTGGCTAGGTGATGATACGGCCAAGCTACAGGGACGTTTAACGCTCAATCCAGTTAAACATATCGATCCGTTTCTCACACTTCTTTTACCGATAATGCTTGCGTTTATTCCGGGTGCGCCTATATTTGGGGGTGCTAAGCCTGTGCCTTTTAATCCTGCAAGGGTTCGGCACGATGAGTGGGGGGCGGCACTTGTTGCAATTGCGGGCCCGCTTACAAATTTCTTTATTGCATTTCTTGTCTTTGGTATTGCAACTGTTATGGGGTATAACTTCACGAGCATAGGATATGGAGGTTCGGTAGAGAGTCTCTTGGAGCTAATCCTAACCTATGGTGTTATTATCAACCTTGGTTTTTTTGTATTTAACATGATCCCGTTGCCTCCACTCGATGGCTCTCGTGTATTGTATGCTTTTGCTCCGGAGTCAGTGCAAAGAGGTATGGAGGCGATAGAGCGGTACGGACTTATCTTTGTATTTGGTTTTGTACTCCTTGCGAGTCCTCTTATCGGTGCTTTTATGATGACTGCGATTGGATCAATACTGCAGTTCTTCATCATGATTTTTATCGTCTGATACGATATAATAAAAGAGTCTCGATCAGTCACGGTATGTATGATTTTCCTAACACTACGGACATAGGGAGTTCAAATGATGTGCTTCCGTGGAAGCACTTTGAGAATACCCACCTTGCACACAAGCGGGGAATGTCGAGTACCGTGGCTTGCATCGGGGCATAGTGCCCTTTATACAGCGGGATGTGGCGCAGTCTGGTAGCGCGCACGGCTGGGGGCCGTGAGGTCGCTGGTTCAAGTCCAGTCATCCCGACCACAAAGGAAGGTAATAGTGAATCAACGTATAGCGGTTAGAGCAATTATTCGGAAGAATGAGGAAACCTTGTTGCTAAAAAGGGCGACTGGCAGGGGATCGATTCTGGGATTATATGAGTTACCTGGTGGCAGGGTTGATTACGGAGAACAGCCAGAAGATGCATTGAGGCGTTATCTTCATGATGAAGCCGGATTGCATATAGATGAAGCTACTCTTTTTGATGTTGTAACATATATTGATCACGATGATCGAGACATTCAATACGCGGTCATTACCTATCACGCGACTATTGCGGGTGGACATCACGAGTTAAGGTTGAGCGAAAACTACAGTGATTATGTGTGGCAATCACTGCACCATGTACGATCAGGCACAGTGACGGATTTAACACAGTTACTCATCGGTATTATTCATCAAGAGAGCATTATTGACGATAGTCTTCGAAAGATGCAGTCAGGTGAGTATACGGCAACAGATGTAGATGCTGTTGTTTATGCCGATGGAGGGTCACGGGGTAATCCTGGTCCTTCTGCGTCAGGCTTTGTGATTATGGATGGTAAGAATAAAAGTGTCATCGCCAAGGGGGGTGAATATCTGGGGATTACAACAAATAACCAAGCGGAGTATCATGGCGTACGCATTGGCTTAGAGAAATCCGCTGGCCTAGGTCTTAAGAGTATTGATTTTCGTCTCGATAGTATGCTTGTCGTCAATCAAATGAACGGCATCTACACTATAAAGAATCGTGATTTATGGCCAATCAATGAGCGAATACATGATTTGGTGGCACAATTTGATAAGGTTACTTTTCATCATGTGCCACGTGAGTTGAATCAGCTAGCTGATGCAGAAGTAAATCGCGTGCTTGATGAGCATATCATGGAGTAAATTAGTGTATACTAAGAAAAGCAGCCTATTAAACGATCGCCCCACGCCAGGTTTTTTAGAGAATACGACCTGTGGTCTCCTAAAATTCTGAAGTCCCTGGCGTGGGGAGGAAAGTCCGGGCAGCATAGGACATAACAGTTGCTAACGGCAACCGGGGGTGACCCTAGGGAAAGTGCCACAGAAACAAAACTACCTTACTATAATGAGGAAAAGGTGAAACGAGTGGGGTAAAAGCCCACAGTCCCAGCTGGTGACAGATGGGGGAGGTAAACCCTGTTAGCTGCAAGGAGGTCCGCGTAAAGGATGGTCCGTCCGCGGGTCGCTAACCGCTTGAGTCTGAGGGCAACCTCAGACGTAGATAGATGATCGTTCACGACAGAACCCGGCTTATCGATAGACTGCTATCAAAAAAACCCTCAGACAGAGGGTTCTTTTGATAGCGTGGGACAGTAGCGCAGCAGAAATGGAGGAGGATTCTAGTTCTTGGCGCTTTCTACAACTGCTGTAAACGACTTCGATTCGTTGACGGCAAGTTCTGCTAGTACTTTACGGTCAAGCTCAATATTGCTTGCCTTGAGGCCCGCAATAAGTTTTCCGTAGGTCGTTCCGTTCTCGCGAGCAGCAGCATTGATACGGGTGATCCATAAACTACGGAGATCTCGTTTTTTATTGCGTCGATCACGATACGCGTATTGTAACGCTCTTGTGACTGCTTGTTTGGCGAGTCGGAACGATCGGGTCCGGTTATGTTGCATGCCTTTGGCGGCTTTTAATATTTTCTTGTGCTTTGCGCGTGCACTAACGCCTCTTTTAACTCGCATTCTCTAGACTCCTAACGCTCTCTTAATATTCTTAGCAATAGAACCACTTACTGCTGCGGTTGTGTTGATAACTCGCTTGCGGCTCTTTGACTTCTTCGCTAGCATGTGACCTCCAAATGCACGGCGACGCGTTAGCTTGCCGGCACTTGTTTGTTTAATCCGCTTTGCTGTGCCCTTATGGGTTTTGAGTTTTGGCATTACTTACTCCTTATTACTATACTCAGGTTTCTACCGGCCATCTGGGGGTTTTGTTCAACGATAGCCTCATCCTCGAGTTGAGCAATGATGCGGTTGATCATGTCGTAACCCAATTCCTTATGAGCCATTTCGCGTCCGCGATAGAATATTTGAATTCTTACCTTGTGCCCGTCAGAGAGAAAACCGCGGATCTTACGAAGTTTTATTTCGAGATCTCCTGTACCGATTTTGAGACCGAAGCGCATCTGTTTTAGTTCACTTTGTTTGCTGCTCTTCCTGTTTTTTTGCTGCTCCTTCATCTTCTGGTATTGGTATTTTCCCCAATCGATGATTTTTGCAACAGGCGGGTGTGCGGCGGGTGATATTTCGACCAGGTCAACGCCAGCTTCTTCGGCAATTCTGAGTGCCTCCTGACGAGACATAATGCCGAGCTGTTCACCGTTTCCTCCAATCACACGAAGCTCATTTGCACGAATGGCGTCGTTGATGCGAATGGTTGTATTGATCGCTTCTCTCCTTTTGAACTTATCCTCTGTCATTATGACAGGTAACCTGAGTGATTACTCATCGATTATCCTACCAGAAAAGAGTCTATAATTCAAGAGGTTATACTTCTGTACTGTAATGCCTCACTGATGTGCGCGGGAGCGACGGAGGGTGATGCTTCCAAATCTGCAATTGTCTGGGCGACTTTGATGACTTTGAAGTAACTTCTTGCACTTAGTCCTAGTCGTTCGCCTGCAACAGTAAGGAGCCTCTTTGCGTCAGCGGTGATGTCTATAGTGTTGTTGACATCACTACTATTGAGTGAACCGTTGTATATTTTGCTATCTTTGTATCGTTCTTGCTGTCGTCTGTAAGCATTATTGATCATCTCTGCTGCAGTTTTGTGTTGTGTGTTTTGCATCGAACTCTTTCTTAAGAGGATCTCATTGGGAATGCGTGATACGCTTACTGTTAGGTCAATGCGATCCAGGAGGGGGCCTGATATTTTCCGTTGATAATTAAGTATTTGTGTCGTAGTACAGCGACACTCTTTTGTTGTGTCGCCTAAGTGTCCACACGGACACGGGTTCATTGTGGCAACAAGCATGAAGTCGGCAGGGTAGACGGACCTGCCTCCTGCACGAGTAATTGCAATTTTCTTATCCTCAAGAGGCTGGCGTAACGCTTCAAGTACGGAACGAGGATATTCGGGCATTTCATCAAGAAAGAGGACGCCTAAGTGGGCTAAACTGATCTCGCCGGGCTTTGGATGGGTGCCTCCTCCGATAATTGCTATTTGACTTGCTGTATGGTGCGGGGCTCGAAAGGGACGTTTCGTGACGATTTCGCCATCAATTTCACCGGCGATACTATGTAGTTTTGTGGCAGCGATACGTTCCTCAGGGGTGAGATCTGGTAGTAGGTTTGTAAGGGTTTTTGCGAGCATTGTTTTACCGGCCCCTGGTGATCCAGACAGAAGGATATTGTGGCGACCGGCCACAGCGATAATGAGCGCTCGTTTCGCCTGCTCTTGTCCGTAGATAGCATCTAGGGAATATCCCTGTTTCGTGTCTTTCTCTATTTTGGGATCCCGATAGTCGGTGGAAGGTAGGGTGCTCTCTTTTTTGAGGTGGAGATAAAGCTCTTTTAAGGTAGAGACGCCGATAACTTCAAGACCCTTGATAAGGCATGCCTGTTGGGCATTCTTGCTTGGTATGTATAGTCGTGTGATCCCTGACTGCTTAGCTGTCTGGGCAATGTTAATAACTCCCTTGATTGGTCGTAGTGTACCGTCAAGGGCAAGCTCGCCCGCGAATACAGCACCTTCGACCTCCTCTTGGCGCAGTTGTCCACTGCATGCCAATATTGCAAGGGCGATTGCGAGATCAAAATGCGCACCGTCTTTGATAAGTTCCGCCGGGGCAAGGTTGATAGTTATCTTTTTGGCAGGAAACTCAAGAAGTGAATTACTAATGGCACTCCGGACGCGTTCTTTTGCTTCGTCGATAGATTTTGTTCCCATGCCAACGATTTGTATCGAGGGAAGTCCGCGCTTACTGTCACTTTCTACTTCAACGACAGCACCATCATATCCAACAGGCGCAACGGTCAATACATGAGCTACCATAATACCGGTTATTATTAGCAGATGGGTGGTATATAGGCAAGGGATGTGGTAGTATTAACAGAGGTCGGGGCTGATGTAGCTTTCGACGAGAGGACTTTAACAGGCTATTTTGCAAGTCGACCATACGCGTAACGTATAATTCTAACTGCAAAATCTTTTGCACAGCGGATCCAGGGTAACCTAGAGGTATTTGCGCAAGCATTTACCACCATGACCCCTGCCCGTGTTCTTGCTTAATTTAAGGTAGGTGTCTTTTGTCGCCAGGCAACATAACGACAGGGGGCATTATAACTATGTTGCTTACCTTAGGCATGCGCAGTGGCGTCTCTAAGGGAAGTATAACCACGCGACGATCAACTTTTTTTTGTTTGTCCTTAAGGTTGTGATTCGTAAATAGTAAGACAGACTAAACTTGTAGAAAAATAGCAGGTTACCTTTCGGACCGGGGGGCAGTTCCCCGCAGCTCCACCAACGAAAACACCCGACAAAAGTCGGGTGTTTTCGTTGGGTAATAGGGGGTGTACCTGGATCGAGGTAGAGAATTAGCGGAGTCTTTAAAAAAAGACAACCACCTGCGAGTAGTGGTTGTCTTTGGCGTGGAGTGTTTTTGTCGTTGTTTATTTTTGGCCTCTGTACAATTTTTTTATTCAGAGACTACCCCTATAGTATTCCTCAAAAGTGCTTGTGTCAATAATATTATGTGACTTTTTTTAGTAAAAAATACCACGCTTTATATTCAAAGGAGAAGGTGGCGTTAGGATATTGAGGATAGGTTTGATGTATGGAGGAGGTAGGTGAATGGGCGGTTACTAACGTAAGATAGACGAAGAAGTTCGTACATAACATTATCAAGCGGATTGTATCAAGCGGAAAATGATAGCGTCGTGAATAATGGCTGCTAATGACATTGGCTCCGGCTCTATTTGATAAAAAAGAAACAATGTAGTTCTTTCAACTCATCGCGGTTGAAATGATCAAATAAAATAACTTCAGGACAATACTTTCGTACGAGTAATGGCTCAGGGAGAGGCATTCTGCGACAATGAAATGGTTTTATGATTATCGTATCGTATGTGATTAATATCTAGGTTAGTTCCGAGATGTATGATCGTAGCAGTGGGCAACTTGGCCGTTTTATGAGGGAGAGAGGCGGGCTGTGACGTGCAAATAGTAGTATTATTGTTTATAGTACATCGTAGATATAATAACAACTATAGAGAAATTACAGATTATAATAACTAGGAATGTATACATTATTGTATTTACTACATATAAAACTATTGCATACTGTAAGTTCTTATGGTATATTCAACGTAGGCTTTCAAAAACACAAAAATGCCCACATTAACAATCAGGATTATGAATACAGGCTCTTCTTGACGGATAGTCGGTAGCGACAGCAAACTATTATGTTCTCCAGCCTGGAGGACACGCACCTTTTCGTTGGCGCTATCGATGCTCCGCCAAGTAGCGTTGAGCGCTAGATAAGTACCGACGCGCCTAGTTACTTTCTACCTAGGGACAGGCAGAATGAATACTAGGCGTGTTGCGGAAAGTCTAAAGACATGCTCCCTAACGGGAGCGGTCAGAAGTCATGAGTGGTCGGCTGATCATTGGGGCACGCGCCCATTATTTACATCAGCGGCGGTTGTAGCAACCAGATCATAAAAGTCGCCACTCTGACTCCAAGGTAGTATAATACACGGTATATGTTTTTTAGATTCTTATCACTTATCGGCCTCGTTTCGGCGGGTCTACTTTTAGTTATTATGACAACACAGGAGCCATCGTCCATTGGGGCTTTTGGTATCCTGGTAGTTTTTTTTCTTGGATATGTCGTTATTTTGAGCACTCTCACCCTCGTGCTTGGCTTTTTTGTGCGAATAGCTTACATATTGAGAAAAAAGTCAGGTTTATTGCGCCGTTTTGCCTACCTGTCTTCGCAGCATATCTATTATTATTCTACTGTCCTCGCTCTTGCACCGGTCATTCTCATTAGTTTGCGATCTGTCGGACGAATTAACGTCTATGAAATAGGACTGGTACTGCTATTTGAGATCATTGCCCTTACCTACATTACAAAAAGAAGCTTCTAACCCCCTCCTGCCTCGGTTATGGTATAATGACGCATATGAATCCGGAACGTCAAATACCGCAAATGGGACCAAACCCGGAGATGCAGCCACAGAATCCTGATGCTGGCAGTGAAAGATTGCCAGATCATGAGAAGCGTGAAACTGTACATGAAACAGAGCAGGGGGTTCAGCGTAGTGAAAAAACAGCCGTAGCACCTCCTCCCATCAATGTGCCGCTACCTCCGCCGACAGTTACTGTACCACAGCCTGTGGTTAGTGACGATGATGATACGACGGGGCCGACACTGGCGGCTGATGATGATCTGATAGAGAAGGAATGGGTGGACAAGGCGAAAAAGATTATTGCAGAAACACAGAATGATCCGTACAAAAGAGAAAAGGCAATAGGGAAATTACAAGCCGACTATCTGAAGAAAAGATATGGCAAAGAATTAGGTGTTTCAAATTAGCTGCTTGCGCTAAAATAGAAGTATGGCGGGTATTTTTATTACTGCATTCGTTACGGTATTTATCGGAACGGCTTTGATTCTCATCATCTTTATGCAATACAAAAAGACGTTACGTGAAGCAAAGAACTATGAACGGGGTCTTAAGATGGTCCCTATGTTCATTCACTTGCCCCCTCTAAGTGATGATATCGAGAGAGGATCTCGTGACGAGAGGGATCTGACAGAGGAGGTGCTATCTGAGGCGCAGGTCATGTACAATATTATCGCAAGTACCGCTACAAAGGGTTTTAAGAGTAAAATCTATGGACAGCGTCACATATCCTTTGAAATTGTCGCAAAAGGCGGTCTCGTTCATTACTACACCGTTGTCCCGATTGTACTCGTTGATGTAGTGAAGCAAGCGATAGCTGCAGCATACCCCTCCGCCCGTTTAGAAGAGGTGAGTGAACATAATATTTTTAACGAGGCAGGTAAGATGAGCGGGGTTATTGGAGGTGAATTTACCTTAAAAAAGAAGTTCGTGTATCCAATTGCTACCTACCAGGAAACGAAAAGAGATGCCGCAAGGGCATTGTTGAATGCGTTATCAGCTGCTACTCGTGAAGATGGTGTCGCAATTCAGTTTTTGATGCGTCCTGCCAATGAAGGTTGGGTGCGGGCTTCTACGGATGCGGCAAAAAAGATCAAAGATGACAAATCGAAGACTCAGGGGCTCGGTATCAAGGGTGCTAGTGGCTTGGCAGAGATATTATGGAAACCACCAGAGCTACCCGAAGATAAAAAACCGGAGTCAAAACAGTTAACTTCGCTTGAGGAGGATTTGATTAAGGTAATAGAGGAGAAGACGCGGTATCCCGCCTATGAGGTGTTAATACGGATCGTTGTTTCATCTAACACAACAGAACATTCCCAAGGGTTGTTAAAGAATATAGTCGCGGCATTCTCGTTGTTTGATTCGCCAAGCCATAATGGGTTTAAGTTTACTCCAGCGCGTGATATAGAAGAACTTGTGACTTCATTTATTTTCCGGTTTTTCCCACAAACAACTAGTAGTAATATTCTCAACAGTGTTGAAATGGCAACGATATTTCATTTGCCGGATCAGAATAGTATTCCTACGTCAAAGGTGAAGCGTCAAATGTCGAAACAGGTTGATGGACCGACAGAGCTACTGGATGAGGGATTGCTATTGGGTATTAATGAATTTCGTGGTGTCAAAAAAGAGATCCGTCTTAGTGAAAATGATCGTCGTCGACATACCTACATCATTGGTCAAACTGGTGTTGGTAAGTCGGTCCTTCTTGAAAACTTGGCATATCAAGATATGTATGATGGCAAGGGTTTTGCATTTATTGACCCTCATGGGGATGCAGTCGAAAAACTACTTGCAAATGTTCCGAAGGAAAGGGTTGAGGATGTCATTTACTTTAACCCTGGTGATCTTGACAACCCTATCGGGTTGAATCTATTTGAGTGGGATAATGAAGATCAGAAGGATTTCTTGGTTCAGGAGTCAATAGCGATGCTCTATAGCCTCTATGACCCGGGCCATACAGGTATCGTGGGTCCGCGTCTGGAGCACATATTCCGTAATTGCGCACTCCTTCTTATGGCTGATCCAAATGGAGGAACCTTTATTGATATTCCAAAATTACTTGTTGATGATGCCTTTATGAAGTCAAAACTAAAATACGTTACAGATCGAAATGTACTTGATTTTTGGACGAAGGAGTATCCTGCATCGCAACGCTCGAACGAGTCTGGCGAGGTAACGAGTTGGGTAGTGAGTAAGTTCGGACCTTTCCTGTCTAACACAATGATGCGTAATATCATGGGCCAGAGAAAAAGTGGTTTTAATATCCGTGACATTATGGATGGTAAAAAAATCCTTCTCGTAAATTTGTCAAAAGGTAAGATGGGTGAACTTAACTCAAAGCTCATCGGGATGATATTTGTTATGAAGTTTCAGGCAGCGGCCATGGCGCGAGCTGATATGGCTGAGCAGGACCGTGAAGACTTTTGCCTCTTTGTGGATGAGTTCCAGAACTTTGCAACTGAAAGTTTTGAATCAATTCTCTCAGAGGCAAGAAAGTATAGGCTCAACCTCGTGCTTGGTAATCAGTTCATGACGCAGCTCACTGATAAAATCAGAGAGGCGATTATTGGAAACGTTGGAACTGTCATCAGTGGTCGTATTGGGGTAACGGATGCTGAGCTCATGGTTAAAAAGTTTCAGCCTGTATTTGATGCGGAGGATCTTACGAAATTACCGAATTATCAGGCGATTACGAGTGTCATGATAAATAATGTGCCGTCAGCACCGTTTAGTATGTCACTATTGCCCCCTATGAATCAGGCAAACCCACAGCTTGCTGACGCAATGAAACGGCTTTCTGCAACGAAGTATGGCTATAGTCGAGCAGTAGTGGAGAAAGAGATATTCGCGCGCTTAGAGCCGCCTAGGACACGTCCAGGAACGCCAGGCGGAGCGCTTCCTCCTGGTACTGCGGGTCGCGGTCCGAGCGCGCGTCCTATGGGGGCATCGCCGTCAAAGGGCGGGGGAGGATCTTTTCTCGATGAGTGGTTAGCAAAGCGCCAGAAAGCTGGTATGAATACGCCCTCCTCACGGCTGTCACCCCAGGTTTCGGCTGGCGCTACAAAGGGCGTATCAGGAACTATGACAGGGGGGATAGAGAATCCTCACTTATCACAGCAGACAAGTGGTCAAATATCGTCGTCCGTCTCGGCAGTGCCTATCCAGCAATCTCGTCAGCAGTCTTCTATGCCGCCTGCACAGATCACTAACCAGCTACAAGAACCGCCTCGCCAGGGAGTTTCCCCTACGCAAACAACTCAATCGACATCCTCTTCCCCCCAGGTGGAGGCTCTACCACCATTGACGACACGATCATCTTCAGGAGAGCAAGAGGATTCGCAAGAAGTGAGTATTCGGCTTCGATAACGGTGCTTTATTATTTTCGAAAGCGTGAAATACTATAGTCGTAGATAATGCCAATTAGCCAACCTAGTATGAAAGCTAGGATTGTCTCGAAGCCTGATAATTGAAACCCGTAGTGTTTTGCGACGAAGTAGAGGATTGTAACAGTAACAAACGCAGCAATGCTGCCGCTAAGAAGGGCGTTGGGGCGGGCAATAGTTACACTAAGAAAGTTACTTACTGATTCTATTGTTTTGTTATGAATGATCGTGCTAAAAACTTTGCCACCAATGCCTAGGTTTTCTCGGACTGATTGCATTTGTTGTTTGAAGCTATCGTGAAGTTGTTTTCTTGAGGGAGCGCCCCGATATCTTTCGTTGAGCGGGGTGTCTTTGCTGTGCTCAGTTTTCTCTATCTCGGCCTTTTGAGCGAGTCGTTCTGCTCTATGTAACACCTCATCTTCTGATTCGATGTTTTCTTGCTTTCTCTCTTGACGTTCCAGTTGGTCACGCATTGCTTCTCGTTGCTCTGCGGCAATCTCGTCAAGCTGCTCTTGGTTGCTCTCTTTCTCTCGCGATTGTGCTGAGATTCTTTCCTTTTCATTCATGATGATTACGCCTATATCACACCAGAGTTAAAGTTATGTCGAATGATCCGAATCTCAGTCTTTAGTTGACGGGTGCGGAGATAAAAAAAGATTATTACCGAGAGTAAAAGAATGGCAAAACCGATATTAATGCCAATACCTGTTTTTGGGAGAAGGGCGAAAACACCTTCCACACTCTTAGCGAAGGGGCAGTTAATTGGATGAGTGAGAACATTACCAAAAGAGACTGTTAGCTTGCAATCGTATGACGTAGGGTTACTTTTGCCGATGCCGGTTGCAGGTAATTCCGATAGCAGCTGGATGACGAAAGATCGTGTCTGTGATTCGTTTGGCTGGAGCTGTACCTCCGGCCACGAAAGTGTCTTTGTTTTGTTGTCAAAAACACCACCACCACTATCTGAGATGGTGGCATATTCAAGGATATCAGCGAGCCGGACAGTAAAGGGTGCGGAGGTTACTTCATTCGTTGTATTCGCCTGCTTAAGGGTGTAGGCAAGTTTGTCAGCTTCTTTTGCCGTAAAATGATCTTCGCGACTTTGTGATAGGTTTTTTACACTGATAGTGCGACTCGCTGAAGTGTCTTTGTTGCCCAAGGGGTTGATAGTAGACGGAATTCCCTGGGTGGCGATACTACCACTCGACTTAATAATGCCGAACCAGCCAAGAGATGTTGAATTACCAATCCATCCGTCAAAAGTTGTCCTGGTGGATGTGAGTGACGATAGTGGACTAAAGTAGCGAACACCCACCCCCCCGGAGCTTCGTTGGTAGGACATGCTGACTTCCTTTTGAGATGACGTAAGTTGGCCGTATCGGTTCATGATGTACGTATTTGATCTGGTAGCAATAGTGCCTTGGGTAGCTGATGCTATTTCGCTCCTAGTAACACCAATAGAGCTGTAGATGTCCTTGAGGTCTTCTTCGTTGCGGTCGTAGCGCAGCAAGAAGTCTTCAAGACTACTAACACCACCTCTGACAATATCTTGTTCGCTTGAGGCATTAGCTGCCTCAGGGGGTGAAAATACAGTGAGGGATTGAATGATGAGGGCAAGTGTAGCAAATATGAGAGTTGTTCGTCTTGTCGCATCTTCCTGTCTGAGGCGATGAGCATAAAAGCCTATATCTTCAATAAGAGCAGGACTATAGGGTAAATGAGAGACAAGCTTTCGAAACATGTTTGAGTTCTATTTATTTTTTTGTTACCTCATGTATAGATTAGCATAAGACTAAAGGGTAGTACAAGAGCTTGAGTAGAGGAGAGGCTTGCGGTATAATGAGGAAAATGTAAATGGCTGAATAGCTGCAAGTTGTGAGGGAAGATGGCAAAAAAACAAAGTGCTGATGCCTACGATGCGTCTCAGATACAAGTCCTCGAGGGACTGGAGCCGGTACGCAAACGACCGGGTATGTACATCGGAAGTACAGGATATGATGGTGTACATCATCTCATTAAGGAAATCGCGGATAACTCGATTGATGAAGCGATCGCTGGATACGCATCGCGAGTCGATGTCACCATTCTTGAAGATGGGGGTATAACCATTACCGATGACGGTCGAGGAATTCCAGTTGAGAAACACCAAAAGACGGGTCTGAGTACACTCGAGACGGTTCTCACGGTACTTCACGCTGGCGGGAAGTTCGGCGGCGGCGGATATAAAGTTTCTTCTGGTCTGCACGGTGTTGGTTCAAGTGTCGTCAATGCACTGTCGACTCGTCTTATTGCAGAAGTTGTTAAGAATGGAGAGCTCTATAAGATTGAGTTTGAACAGGGAGCTTCCAAGACGCCCTTAAAAAAAGTAGGAAAGACAGACCGTCCCACGGGAACGACAATTACTTTCTATCCAGATCCAACAATTTTCAAGGAAACAGTTGATTTTGATTACAAATGGGTTGTTGATTACCTACGCCATCAATCATATCTCACAAAGGGTATCTATACCTCCGTACGGGACGAACGCTCAAAAGAGAGAGCCGCGTTTTATTTTGAGGGTGGTATTCAAAGCTATGTGAAGCATTTGAATATCGGTAAAGATATTTTAGCTGACAATATCTTTTATGTTGAAAGACAAGTTGAAGATTCAATTATTGAAGTGGCTGTTCAGTATAACGATACTTTCGTAGAGCTTGTGAAGCCATTTGCAAACAACGTTCTGACCCCCGATGGTGGAACGCATCTTGTTGGTTTTCGTACTGCACTAACTCGTGTTATCAATGACTACGCACGTAAATCAAGTCTTCTTAAAGAAAAGGAAGATAACTTAACTGGTGATGATATTCGTGAGGGATTGACGGCTATTATCCTTGTTAAACTACCTGATCCACAATTTGAGGGGCAGACAAAGAATAAGCTTGGTAATCCCGAGGTGCGTCGTTACGTTGAACAGGTTATGAATGAGTACTTTGCGTATTACCTGGATGAGAACCCTACAGTAGCAAAGAAAATTGTTAACAAGGCACTTTTGGCAGCCCGTGCCCGTAAGGCTGCTCGTGCTGCACGTGACAATATTATTCGTAAAGGTGCGCTGGACGGACTGAGTCTTCCAGGCAAGCTTGCTGATTGTAGTAGTAAGAATCCAGCAGATTCAGAGATTTATATTGTTGAGGGTGACTCGGCTGGCGGATCAGCAAAAAGCGGACGCGACAGCAAGACGCAGGCAATCTTGCCGCTCCGTGGTAAGGTGTTGAACGTCGAGAGAGCTCGTCTCGACCGAATGCTTAACAATAACGAGATCGTGAGCCTTATTAAGGCTCTTGGCGTGGGTATTGGTGATCAATTTGATATGAATGGATTGCGTTATCATCGGATTATTATTATGACGGATGCCGATGTTGATGGTAGCCACATCTCAACTCTTCTTTTGACATTTCTTTTCCGATATATGCGCGAAATTGTCGATGGCGGGCATGTCTATCTTGCAAAGCCACCACTCTACAGTATCAATAGAGGGCAAAAAAAGGTCTATGCCTATGATGATACTGAGAGAGATCGAATACTGAAAGAGATTATTGCAGGAAGAACTGAAAAGGGCGTGGCGATGACGGATAGCGACGACATGGTAAAGCAGGCAGGCGTTACTATTTCACGCTTTAAGGGATTGGGTGAAATGGATGCTGACCAATTATGGGAAACAACGATGAATCCCGAGAATAGAGTACTTGTGCAGGTGAGGGTCGAAGATGCCGAGCGGGCCGATGCAATATTTACAAAATTGATGGGTGATGAGGTGCAGCTTCGGAAGAGCTTTATTCAATCAAATGCACGCAACCTTGATCTAGAGGAGTTGGATGTATAGCTATGGAAAAGGATGATACGCAACAAGAAATTGAAATTGTAAATACCCCTACGCATTCACGAAGTGTGGAAGATCGAACGGTCGAGGATGTAATGGAGGATAGCTTCCTCAAGTATTCTATGAGCGTTATTATTGATCGAGCTCTACCGGATGTACGTGACGGTATTAAGCCGGTGCATCGCCGTATTTTGTATTCAATGAATCAAAATGGTAATCGGTCCGGCGCAAAGTTTGTTAAATCTGCTCGTATTGTTGGGGATGTAATGGGTAAGTTCCACCCCCATGGCGATGGCGCAATCTATGATTCAATGGTGCGCTTGGCGCAAGACTGGTCGATGCGGTACACACTTGTTCAAGGACAGGGTAACTTTGGCTCTATGGACGGAGATCCGCCGGCAGCTATGCGTTATACCGAGGCACGTATGGCAAAGATTGCTGATGAGATGCTTGTTGATATTGAGAAAGAGACTGTTGATTTTCGTGATAATTTTGATGGGAGTGAGCAAGAACCATCTGTGCTACCTGCCAAAGTTCCAAACCTGTTATTGAATGGTCAAATTGGTATTGCGGTTGGTATGGCGACAAATATCCCGCCGCATAACTTGGGTGAACTGGTCGATGCAACGGTTGAGACTATTGATAATCCTGATGCAACGGTTGATGACTTACTTGCACACGTTAAGGGACCTGATTTTCCTACGGGGGCTATTGTTTATGGCGGTGCGCCAATGAAGCAGGCGTATCAGACGGGTCGAGGAAGTGTTGTAATTCGTGCAGTTACGGAAATTGAAGAAACCAAAAAAGGTCGTCATCAGATTGTTGTAACTGAGGTGCCCTATGGTGTAAATAAAGCTACACTAATAGAAAAGATTGCTGACTTGCATAAAGAAAAGAAGATTACTATAGCAGATATTCGAGACGAATCTGCTCGCGGGAATGTGCGCGTGGTGATTGAATTAAAAAAGGATGCTTATCCTAAAAAAGTTCTTAACCAACTGTTCAAGCAAACTGCTTTACAAACATCGTATCATTTTAATATGCTAGCCTTGATTGACGGCATACAGCCCCGAGTACTGGGTTTGCGCGAAATACTAGATGAGTATGTTAAACACCGTCAATCTGTCGTGCGGCGGCGTACTGAGTTTGAACTTCGTAAGGCCAAAGAGCGTGCGCATATACTTGAAGGCTACAAGATCGCACTTGATCACATAGATGAGGTTATCAAAACTATTCGTGCAAGTAAGACCTCCGAAGAGGCAGAGTCAAACCTCATCAAGAGTTTTAAGCTGAGTGTAATTCAAGCGAAGGCCATTCTTGCGATGCAATTACGCCGCCTGACAGGTCTCGAGCGCCAGGCGATTGAGGATGAACTAACTGAACTCCTTGCGCTTATCAAGAAGTTGGAAGGTATCTTGGCGGACGAGAAGGAAATTCTCAAGATTATCAAGACGGAATTGCTAGAGATGAAGGAAAAATATGGCGATGAACGTCGCAGTCAGATCATTAATCACGAGCTCGGAAAGTTTAGTGATGAGGAGCTTATCCCTGATGAAGAGAGTGTTATACTTTTGACAACAGAGAATTACATCAAGCGCACACTTGTTAGTGAGTATCGTCGTCAGCATCGAGGAGGTAAGGGCAAGCGAGGTATGACCACTAAGGAAGAGGACATTATTTATCAGCTTGTCCCTGCAAGGACACACGACTATTTACTCTTCTTTACAAACAGGGGTCGCGTATTTAGATTAAAGGCATACGAAGTGCCGGCGGCGAGTCTGGCGGCCAAGGGTGTGGCAGCGGTAAACCTCTTGCAGTTGCAGCCAGAAGAGAAAATTACATCGATTATTCGTCACGAAAAAGGTGCGAATGAGGATGGATATCTTTTTATGTCGACGACAAAAGGCACCGTGAAGAAAACGCCGCTGAAAGATTATGCAAATATCCGTACAAACGGCCTCATTGCTATTCGGCTTGATGATGGAGATGAGCTACGCTGGATACAGAAAACGAGTGGAGATAATGATGTGATAATATCAACATCAGCTGGTCAAGCGATACGATTTAGCGAAAAGGACGCGCGTCCTATGGGGCGTACTGCCCGGGGGGTCCGTGGGGTGAGGTTGCGCCCGAAAGATCATGTCGTAGGAATGGATATTGTTTCGGATGATGGTCGAAGCCTGCTCGTCGTGAGTGAAAAAGGCTACGGAAAAGCGACAAAGGTAGCAAATTTCCCAAGTCATAAGCGTGGAGGTGTCGGTATTAAGGCGGCAGTGGTTACCGCGAAGACAGGGCCAATCATAAGTGTAAGAACGCTTGAGGAGGATGCAAATGAGGCACTTCTTATCTCGAAAAAGGGTCAGGCCATTCGAGTCGGACTAAAGGATATACCAACACTTGGCAGGACGACACAGGGTGTTCGTATTATGAAACTTGCCGATAGCGATGCGGTTTCGTCAATTGGCTTAATGTCTGAGAATGAGCCAGTAGAGGGCGAGGAGTAGGGCGGGGTGATTATATCGCCTTACCTTCTCTCGATTGTACTTGCCTGGCTGACGGCTCAGGGCGGTAAATTGTTTATCTATAGTATTCGCAATAAAGTCCCGATTAGTTATAGGCAGCTTTATGTGTCAGGGAGTATGCCAAGTAGTCATAGTGCTGCCGTGGTTGCCTTAATGAGTGTGGTTGGTATGAGGGAAGGTGTAGATAGTGCTATCTTTGGTGTCATTACATTATTTGCTGCGATTGTTATGTATGATGCACTGATGGTGCGTCGCTCATCAGGCGAGCAAGGAGAGGCGCTCAGTCTTCTGATCAAAGAGCAAAAGAGCAAGATCCTTTTGCCGCGGGCAGCAAAGGGTCATCAGCCACTCGAAGTCGCTGTCGGCGCATTATTGGGGATGGTTATTGGTTTTGGTGTTTATTTCTTTACAAAGTAGAAAATAGCAAAAATATCCTTGACGAGAGTAGTTTTTGGGCGTATGATAGATAACAGTCTGGTCGCCAGTCTTTATTATCGAGACAAAAAGGCGATACCCAACACCTGCGAGATTGCGAGTTGAACAGATGGTTAAGCACATTGACAATTTAGTTGTGCAATATCATCGTCAGTTTATTTGAGTCTGACACACTATAAGTGTCATTTTTTATGGAGAGTTTGATCCTGGCTCAGGATGAATGCTGGCGGCGTGCCTAATACATGCAAGTCGAGCGGCAGCGCGAGTAGTTTACTACTTGGCGGCGAGCGGCGGACGGCTGAGTAACGCGTGGGAACGTGCCCCAAAGTGAGG
>DCYK01000020.1 GCA_002331045.1 Candidatus Saccharibacteria bacterium UBA2112 | reverse complement strand
AATAAGCGCCTCATTACGATTCTCCCAGTGTTATTCGCTTGGTATCGTCTTTCAATGCTGCTTTGGCCGCTGACTGATCTTTCACCGATGTCCGGATTGCTGACTCAAGATCCGATACATTTTTCTCAACCTCTTCCTTCGTGGCAACAGCGTCTTCAGTCACCGACAGATCCTCTTGGCGCGGGGAGCCAAACAGCACATACAACAGAACACTAATCAACACGCAGACAACGATAGCAGCCCCGATAATTGCCCATACAAGCCGCGCCGAAGGAGGATTTTTTTTACTCATTTGTTTCCTTTATCTGCCATTAACGATGGATAGATTTTACCACAAGCGTTACTAGCGTACAATGACGACGCGCATCCCCGGACCGCACAGCACGAGTGACGTTGCAATATTGTATATGTCCATGGCTAGTGTTTTTTGCTGTATTTCAGTCTCGTTATCACGCTCGGAAATCGCTGCTGCCGCTGCCGGAAATGACCAAAAGTCATCACAAAACGCTCGGTATTCTGGGCCAAACTCTGCCTCGATCGCTTCACGATCTAATGTCGTGCCAGAGCGAAGATTTATCACCGCAACAGAACCCGTGTGCTCACCTTCAAGAATCTCCGTTTGGGCGTCTTCGGTATTTTTTACCGTATTAAACACCTCTTTGCCAGAAGAAAAACGTGTCCGTGCTTGCGCTCTGGTCGCCGTTGCATATGCGCCGTCTCTATCCGCATCGCCACGAATTATCTGAACATATTCGAGTATTGTATCGATTTTTCGCGCTATCATAGCATAAATTGCTGCCAGCTTGTCATTTGCACCACACCCCGATAACGGATCATCAAGATTGACATGATGCTCATCACCATGAACTCCAACTGGCAAGTTCTGCTCTTGAAGGTGAGCAATCATTTTTTGCAAGGCGCCAACCGTCGTACCGTCTTTTGCCGCAAAACGTCGCGTCGTCAGATCGTCTGCCACCAACAGCGAAAGGATACCTCCAGCCGCATTAGGGCCTTCAATCATGTGGGCACACAGTCGTTCATCCTTGCACTTACAGGGGATCGTCTTATCGGTCTCCATCAAAAACTCACCAGTTGCCAAGCGTTCAGTTAGTTCATCCAATCGCTCAAGATCCCCCTGAGCTTCAATCGCTCCCTCGGCTCCTGCAAGTTCTATATAGGGGAGAGTGGTTTCAGTTTCACGCGTATCCATAAATGTCTCCATATTCCTCCTTATGGGCGGCGACGGCGACGGCGTAGATCAGCCACCTTTAGTCGCACAGCATGGCGATCAACTAGCTGACTAGCTTTTTCTAGTTCAACCTGGTCCTTTGCACTTTCACGCATCTTGAGTGCACGATCCAATGCCGCTTTGGTTTCCGACTCAACTATATCGTCGGCACTGTCAGCACTGTCAACCAATACTTTAATACTCTCTGGTGTCACCTCAATAACACCGCCCCCAATGGCAAAATACTCCAGTCTATCGTCAGCATCACCCTTGGTATGGCGTACAGCGATTGCACCAGGTACAGCAATCGTCACTAGTGGTTCATGCCCACCAAAGACCGCAATCTCACCGGCGGCCGTTGGTAAAATAACCTCATAAACCTCTTGTTCCGTGTTCGTCCCAGTCAGTGTAACAAGTTGAAACTTCACTATTTATCCTTTTTTGTAGGCTTTTTCTTTTCGTCGTCTTTTTCACTCAGCGGACCTGGCGCCATATAGAACCAGCTTTCTGGTTTGTCATCATATTTACCAGCCAATATATCGGCAGCATCTTTGATTGTGTCCTCGAGCTTAGCATAGACGCCCTTGTTGCCAGTAAACTGTTCCGCAACGTGGAATGGCTGTGCAAAGAAGCGCTGTAAACGACGTGCGCGGTTGACTGTCCGCTTTTGTTCGTCCGACAATTCTTCCATTCCCAAAATCGCGATGATATCTTGCAGATCCTTATACTCCTGCATCGTACGCTGCACTTCCCGAGCAACCCGGTAGTGCTCTTCGCCAACCACTTCGGGGTCCAGCGATGTTGATGAACTATCGAGTACGTCAACCGCAGGATAAATACCTATCTCTGTCAACGCACGGTTCATGACAATCGTTGCGTCCAAGTGGGCAAACGTCGTCGCTGGTGCAGGATCAGTAAAGTCATCGGCCGGTACATAGACAGCCTGTACCGATGTAATCGAACCCTTCTTGGTTGACGTAATGCGCTCTTGCAACAGACCCATTTCCTGCTGTAGATTTGGCTGATAGCCAACAGCTGACGGCAAACGGCCGAGGAGAGCAGAGACCTCAGAACCCGCCTGGGTATATCGATAAATGTTGTCGATAAACATCAGCACGTCCTGACCTTCATCACGAAAGGCTTCGGCCATAGCAAGACCCGACAGGGCAACACGTAAACGCGCTCCTGGTGGCTCATTCATCTGGCCAAACACGAGCGCCGTTCGAGGCAATACCCCAGCATCTGCCATTTCTTCGTAGAGGTCGTTACCTTCACGTGTTCGCTCACCAACACCAGCGAAAACTGAATTACCACTATGGAACTTCGCAATATTAAAGATCAACTCTTGGATAAGGACCGTCTTGCCAACACCAGCACCGGCGAACAAACCAGCCTTACCACCCTTTGTGAGCGGCGCAATCAGATCAAGCACTTTGATTCCTGTTTCCAAAATCTCGGCTTTGTTTGACTGTTCGGTCAGGGCAGGGGGGTTCTTGTGAATTGGTGCAGTTTTTGCCTTTGGCGCAGGCTTTTCATCAATTGGCTCACCAGTCACATTAAACATACGACCCAACGTTTGTTCACCAACAGGAACACTGATTGGCGCACCCGTTGCAGTGACAGTTTGACCACGCCCCAGACCATCAGTGCCCGATAGCGCAATCGTCCGCACTGTATGTTCATCGAGATGCTGTGCGACTTCGAGTGTAATCGTCTGTCCGTCGTTATCGACGTGCAATGCATCGTAAATTGCCGGTAGGGCAGTGCCGTCCGCAAACTCAACATCGATGACCACACCGACTACTGCGATGATTTTGCCGTCTTTTGCTTTTGTCATATCTTTCGTCTTTGCCATATTATTCTCCTGTATCACTTTCTACTATAAATTCTGGTGGTTGCTGCTCGGGCGGTACCTGATCCCACCATTCCCAATCATCTCGTGCATCCGGCTCATACTGCCAAAAATCATCAGGCGATATAGCTACTTCATGTCCACTATCATCAATGACAATTGGCATTTCTGTAGTCGCTTTACCTGTCTCCATGTTATCCTTTCGCTCCATTCCTGCTCACAAAGTCTGCCGCGTCGGGAACGATTTGATGCGCCGTACTGACTGGTTTATGCAAAATTCTCGAACTATCCAAAATCTTTTGAGGATCTCCACCAGAAGACTCCTTGACAACTGCAAGCTTACCAAGTGCTTCCATATATTCACTATTACTCAACGGCATTGGCTCAAGCACCCGACCATCACTATCGATTTCAAGAGCTACTGCACCCGCCGTGCGCGGAACCTCAAACGCATCCTGAACTTCTTCATCTACCCATGGAATATCTACACGACGCCCGTTTTTAAACTCATGAATCATTTCATCGCCTCCACACCACCACTGATTTCAGCGAGTTCTTGTGTGATCGCGCTTTGACGCGCCTTATTCATCGCAAGCGTCAAATCATCTATCAGATCGTTCGCATTGTCAGTCGCGTTCTTCATCGCCAACATACGCATAATATACTCGCTGGCTCGAGCGGTCAGGAGGTAATAATACACTTGCGCTTCAACGAGGCGATAGGTGACTGCTTCCAATACCTCTTCGGCGCTAGGTTCGAACTCTGCCGTCCGTACATCTTCACTGACTTCGGCCATTTTTTCAAACCCTGCAGGCAAAATGCGCCTCACGGTCGCCTGTTGCGTAACACTACTGAGAAACTCGGTGTACACGATATCAACAACATCAATATCACCAGTGTTAAACGCATCAATTGCCGTATCAACGATCGCCCTCAGTTGCGTCCCAGATGGATCATCTGGTAAATCTTGGTATGCTGCAGCAACAGTAACACTCTTCAGTCGCGACACAAAACGATTCGCCCGACGACCAATCGCAATCGTCTGGTTCTTGATACCTGCAGCTTCATCCTCCATTAGCTGCTTGGTGTACAGTTTGAGTACATTCGCATCATATGCGCCGGCCAAGCCCTTATCTGTACCGACAACAATCAACAATCGTGAGCGGACTTTCTCGGGCACCTGAAAGAGGGGATGGCGATCCGTTTCACCTTGTGCCGCAAGATGTGTCAATAATTCACGAGCAGCACTAGTATACGGCTCCATCGCTTTTTCTGCATCCTGCGCCTTGCGCATTTTGCTGGCTGCCACTAGCTGCATCGCCTTGGTAATCTGTTTGGTCGATTTGACCGAGCGAATACGAGATTTGAGAGCACGAGTACTAGACATGTTTTTTACCTACATTAATCGCATCAACAACTTCATCCTGAGCATCAGTGGACATTTGGAAAATCCTTTCAGCAATATGAATACCTTCAGGTTGTGGTACAAGCTCTTCCAGAGCTTGCCTTTCGTCATCACTCAGATCTTGGATCAGTCTATAGCAATCTTGTAACGACATTTCATTTGTTCCGACAGCTTCTGATTGATTTTCGCTGAGCACTTGCGCCGCAAAGCCCCCTCCAATTGGTTGTTCAGTAGTTTTAACACGACGCGGCCGTGACAACTCTCGACTTTTAGATGGAGTATCCCAATGTTCAGCCATGACTACTATTCCTTAACTCCTTCCAATGAGCGATCCGCAAGTGCAGCCACTGCCATACCTAGATCACGTATTCTTTCTTGCTCAAGAGCATACTGTTCCCGACGTGCATTTTCTGCTGCGACAACCTCAGGGGGTCGCCATAATTGAATAGGTACCCATGGAGGTGCTGTAGCTTCCACTGAATTTCCCATTTCTATTCCTCAAACCCCTTCGCAACAGTTTTTGCAGTTTTGATGATTAATTTGGCTACGGCAGTATCATCGGTAATTTTCTCTGCACCTTTGCTGAGTTCTTGCATGTCCTTCTTGTGATCTTTCCAAAGACGGGTTAGCAGGGCAGTCTTTGCCTCCTGAATTTTGGCAACTGGTACTTCATCAAACGAACCAGAATTCACTGCCAAGATACTTGCCGCCTGCTCCCAGACGCTCATCGGCGTGTACTGATGCTGCTTCAGCAACTCGGTCAGGCGCTGACCACGTTCAATCTGGTTCTTTGTTTCTTCGTCCAAATCACTACCAAACTGCGCAAATGACGCGAGTTCACGGAACTGGCTCAGCCCAAGTTTCAAACCACCGCCAACAGATTTAATTGTCTTTGTCTGGGCGTCACCACCGACACGACTCACAGACAGACCGGCACTGATCGCCGGGCGAATGCCTTGGTTAAATAGGTCAGTCTCCATAAAGATCTGACCGTCGGTGATAGAAATCACGTTGGTTGGAATATAGGCTGAGATATCTCCAGCCTGTGTTTCGATAATCGGCAGGGCAGTCAAGCTACCAGCACCAAGTTTGTCGGAAAGTTTCGCCGAACGTTCCAGTAGGCGAGAGTGCAGATAAAAGACGTCGCCTGGAAAGGCCTCGCGTCCTGGCGGACGACGAAGGAGAAGGGACATTTGACGATAAGCAACCGCGTGCTTTGTCAGATCGTCGTAAATGATCAGGGCATGTTCCTTGTTGTCGCGGAAATATTCACCCATGGCAGTACCGGCGTATGGCGCAAGATACAGCAGAGAAGCGGGGTCGGACGGACCGGTTGCGACGATAATAGTATTATCCATGACGCCTTCTTCTTTTAGGCGCTCAACGAGGCGAGCAATCTTGGAAAGTTTTTGTCCAACAGCGACATAAATATTCACAACCCCAGTTTTTTGTCGCCCCTGGTTAATCATCGTATCAATCGCAATGGCAGTTTTACCTGTCTGACGATCACCGATGATCAGCTCGCGCTGCCCACGACCGATAGGAAACATAGCATCAATGGCCATGATGCCAGTCATCATTGGCTCATGGACGTGCTTACGACCCAAGACACCAATTGCTTCACGCTCCACCAGGCCACGTTGTTTTGTCTTGATCGCCGGACCACCATCGAGCGGACGACCAAGCGGGTCAACCACACGGCCCAGTAATTCCTTACCGACA
>DCYK01000021.1:3210-4309 GCA_002331045.1 Candidatus Saccharibacteria bacterium UBA2112 | reverse complement strand
TTGTCGTCAAGTAAGCATCGACATTTATATAAAATAAGCTCCCTAAGGAGCTTATTTTATATACATACTACTTACTCATTCATACCAAGGTGATGCTTCACCCGTTCAACGACATCGCCAATAACCACTTGGGATTTTACAAGATAATCATCAACCCCTAAGGATTCTGCTCGCTCCTTATCCTTGGGCTGACTCAGTGCCGTGAGCATCACTACCTTAATATTTGTTGTTTCAGGGGTATTACGAAGAATATCCAATACGTCAAACCCACTGATTTTTGGCATCATCGCATCCAGTAGAATGAGATCTGGCTGGAACTCTTTTGCTGCCGCGAGTGCCTGCTCACCATCATTCACCTCGTAGAGCTCAAAGCCCTCTAGTTCCAGCCGTGAACGATACACTGCCGCGAGTGCAACATCATCTTCAACGAGCAATATTTTATGTTTTACACCTGCAGGCTGCTGACTCGATGAGCCATCTTGTACTTTGTTTTCTGTCTGGTCTGTCATATCGTTTTGCATATGCTTATACTACTACACCGTTTACTATACGTCTACTCCTCTAGAATATCTAGTGCTGCATTCAATTGCGGATCTCGTCCCGCGTTAGCATCGTCTGCAGTCAGCTCCACTTTTTTTGTTGGCTGAATGCCCGCTTCATTAATATTTTTCCCCTTCGGGGTATACCATTTTGCAATCGTTACTTTTAGTACTGCCCCATTCGAAAGGTCGATCAATTGCTGCACACTTCCTTTGCCGAATGTTTTTTCGCCAACAAGGGTTGCCGCTCCATGATCCTGTAATGCCCCGGCAACTATTTCGCTTGCACTTGCGCTCGAGCCGTTGATCAGAACAACCGTCGGCACACCTTTTAAGATAGTGTCAGCGCCAGCACGAAGCTTTTCCGATGATCCACCGACGCTGCGCTCCTCAACTATGACTTTATTACGCAGCCAAATGCCAGCCAAATCCTGAGCTACCGAAAGCAATCCACCCCCATTCCCGCGAAGATCCAGAATAACGCCTCTGACGTTTTGCGCCTTAAACGAGGAAGCAGCTTGACGGGCCTTCGTCGTCGTGGTCTCATCAAATCGCTGCAC
>DCYK01000021.1:0-2813 GCA_002331045.1 Candidatus Saccharibacteria bacterium UBA2112 | reverse complement strand
TCGGCACGTGTAATCGAAAATTCTTTACTATCCATACCGCGCAGTATCGTCAGTTTCACTGTCGTCCCGATTTCACCACGAATCAGATTCACCACCTCATTCAGCGTCAGACCTGCTGTCACCTGCTCATTCACGGCAACAATCGTGTCGCCCGGTTGCAGTCCTGATTGACCCGCAGGCGTACCTGGTAATGTTCGAATAACCGTCGGCTTTAGATCACGACTGCCAATCTCGGCACCAATTCCACCCCCAATGTTACCAGTCAGATCTTTATTAAACTCCTCCGCCTCTTTCCGATCAAAGTACACCGTATAAGGGTCGCCGGCCGCCGCGACTAGGCCACGACTCGCTCCATTAATAAGTGCTTGTTTATCCAAATCACCGTTAAAATTCGCCTTTAGCTTACGGTATGTCGTTTGCACAGAGCTTAGATCAAGCGTCCCAGTTTCGACCTTTAGCCCCAGCGCAGGCGCAACAAGCCCAACAACCTGATCATTACGGGTTCCGCCCGCATAACCGACAATCACCGCACACGCCAAAATCAGCACGAACGTGCTTGGTGCAAAGCCCCATTTTTTCTCTTTTTTTACGTTAGTCACTACTTATTAGTATAGCGGTTTTGCTAAAGAATAGGAATGACAGAAAGACTCAATACCTAAAAATAGATGTACGTATCGTATGTGGACGCATTAACGCGCATCTTGCTGTAATGGCCCCACCCAGAACCACCGGCATTGAAATAGTTATACTGACTAATATCGATTGTGCCATCACCATTGACTGCC
Source organism: Candidatus Saccharibacteria bacterium UBA2112 (assembly GCA_002331045.1). GTDB lineage: Bacteria > Patescibacteriota > Saccharimonadia > Saccharimonadales > Saccharimonadaceae > UBA2112. The sequence continues at coordinate 2,028 of DCYK01000021.1, read as the reverse complement.
TCTACCCATACCACGTGACCATACTGACCCGCCGAGATAACACCAACCGAATTTACCTTCGGTGTGCTGCCAGTCGAGTATCCCGCTGCGCGAGCGCTAGCAGGCCATTGGTTCGCATTACCCCAGTAATACGGAAAGTTGCCCGTGCGATCACCAACTCGCCACGCCGTATAGCTGACACATTGGCGGCAACCATAGCCGAGCGGATCAGTTCCATCACCGTTAGTACCACCGTGCGACCATGCATATGCATCGACCCAGCAGCCCTTCTCCCAAGGATAACCACCCTTGTTTGGATCACCAGGTAGAACATCAACAAGGCCACCAGACGCACGTAACGCTGCCTCGATAGCTGCCTGTTGCTCCTGCTGTAGCTTGAGTTTCTGCTGTTCGCGCTTACCGACCAACTGCTGGTAAGCCGTCTCTTGGCCACGAGTTTGACTAATGAGATTCACGCGTTCATTTTCTTTTGCGACTAATGCATCACGGGCAAATTTCTGCTCCGCAATGACCTGTTCGACATTTTGCTTCTGTTTTTCTAGCTCTGCTTTTGTTCGTTTGATCGTTGCAATACCGAGTACTAAATTATCTCGAATGCTACTCTGGTAAGCTTCCTTGTCAACATATTCAGAAATACTACGGCTACTAGCCAGCATCTCGAGCGGCGTTACATCACCCGATAGATACAGCGTCGCAATCGTCTCGCCCAGTAAATCTTGATTATCGACGATCTTTTGTTCATTCTTAGCAATTTTGTCAATAAGCTGTTTGCGCTCTGCTTCTTTAAGGTCAATCTGCTTCTGAATAATTTTCTTTTGTGTACTTAGTGCATTGAGTTCTTTCTGAAGCGACTGCGCCTTATCGTTAAGCTTCTGAGCTTCATCTTGGTAACCTTCAATCTCACGCTCGATTTCAGCAATACGCCGATCGTAGTCATCAGCCTTGGTGACATCAGTAGCCTGAAAGGATAATGTTGCTGCAAGTATAATAGCGGCCGAGATAAGTGTTATTTTTTTCGCGGACCTTTTAATGTTTGCAACTGATGTGGTGGACAGTTGGTTCATGTATGTGCTCATTATAGCATAAGCATAACATTTTGTCCAGAGTTCAGTTCTCTCCCTATTCTAGAAGTAAATGTATGTGTCATACGTCCCAGCTGGAACACGCATTTTACTATAATGCCCCCAGCCTGGACCGCCGGCATTGTAGTAATTGTATTGACTGACAGTTACCGTTCCATCACCATTCACCGCCTCTATCCAGACAACGTGACCATACTGCCCTGCGGATATGACACCGACAGAATTTGCGCGTGGTGCATAACCGGTGCTGTAACCCGAAGCGCGCGCGCTTGCAGGCCACATGTTTGCATTCCCCCAGTAGCGAGGAAAATTACCTGTTCGTTGTCCGACCTTCCATGCCGTATAACTCACGCACTGGCGGCAGCCGTAACCAAGCGGATCAGTTCCATCACCATTCGGCCCACCGTGCGACCATGCATATGCATCGACCCAGCACCCCGCCTCCCATGGATAACCACCTTTATTCGGATCACCGGGCAGAACATTAACTAAGCCGCCCGCCGCACGAAGCGCTGCCTCAATAGCTGCCTGTTGTTCTCGTTGCACAGCAAGTTTCTGCTCTTCGCGCTTGCCTACCAACTTCTTATAGGCAGCCTCTTTGCCGCGTGTTTCAGCCACCAGCTGTGCGCGCTGTTGCTCTTTACGTGCCAGTTCATCTCGAGCAAGTTTCTGCTCGCCCATGAGACGAACAACTTCCTTCTTTTGAGCCTCAAGCTTTTTCTTTAACTCCTTCGTGCTTTCAATAGTAGAAGTAATGGTATCCTTGACGGAATCATAGTAGACTTCCTGGTCTACATAATCCGCAATGCTCTTACTGCTTGCGAGCATTTCAATTGAGGTAATGTCTCCAGAGATATATAATTCAGCAATCGCCTCTCCGAGAACCTCTTGGTTTTTTGCTATCTTTTGTTTGTTTTCCTTTATCTTCGCAGTCAAACGATCATGC
>DCYK01000038.1 GCA_002331045.1 Candidatus Saccharibacteria bacterium UBA2112 | reverse complement strand
ACGCGCCTTTGCTTTTTCTTGAGTACCACTGACTGGTGGCTGTGTCATGTCGCCAGATGTTGGTGGTTTATTCTGACCCAATAGCGATGATTCATCGACTCGGACTGGTACAGCGATAACCTTTGTTGGCTGGGCTGGCGTTGAGCTACCGCTGATAATATTCTCATTCTGTGCAATCTGAGGCGCCCGGTAACTCGTCGTGGGTCCTGTTGGTTGACCGCTACCGCCTGCTTCACTGCCACCGCTTGCCCCGCCACTATTACCCGCTGGAGGGCCAGCACTAAACTTGCGCTCCTTGTCCTTTGATTGGTGGCCTTGTTGACGGTTCATCTGGCTAAAGAGCTCTTTGGCGCTTGCATGCCCATCGTCCTTATCGTCTTTACTGCCACCTTCAATAGACATCTTTTGATCGGTATCAGCGGCATTTCTTGTATTGACATCAAGATTATCAAGATCGAGTTCGTCAGGGTTGGCGCCCTGCGAAAGTGCCTCTTGTTGCTCCTGCTGTCGCCGTGCCTCTTCTTGATCCCGCCGAGTCTTATCATCTTGACTCTGTTGGTTCTGTAGTCCTGCTCCACCAAAGACCCCCTGCATTGCTGCTGGACCAGCCTCTTGTTGGTTTGTGCGTAGCTTTGCCCCCTCGCCTTCACCAGCAAGTGTGCTTCCACCCAGCGAGCGTCGCCGGCGATTGCGCGAATAGGCCTGGCGACGGTTTGCCCCCTCCCCACCGAACATTTTCTTGATATTCTGTGCACCCGCTGTGGCTTTTCCGGTAACTCGTGCTTCTTTATCGGTACCGTCTCCCCGCCTACCTTTGACTGCAGCTGTTAGGCGCGAGCCAGCCATATTCATCAGGGAGGACATGTTCTTGAAAAGGAACCAGACACCGAGGAGCGGGAGGGCTGCAGCTGCTGCGGCTGTCAGGTCAGTGATGGCGCTTCCTGAGCCACCATTTCGCGAGAAGTATGAATCACCACTGACACGATAGTCTGCATCATTTGAGCCAACACTCACGATTGTTGCACTGACAATCTGCCCGGCTCCGAGCAGTAACGCGATAATTGGATACAGTACGAGGAGTTGAATGAAGAGCCGTAAACCTTGGGTGAAGAATCGTTCAAGGTTAGGAAGGAGATAGGCGACGAATAGTAGGGGTGATATCAAAATAAGTAGTGCGATGATTGTCTTGCGCATGATTAACAAAATCAGAATTGCGGCACAGATTGTAGCTACGGAAATAATGACTGCTGCGACTGGTGTTAGCAATACCCAGGCGATACCGGTTTTTTGCATAACAGACGCGGTGATGGTTGTCAGGGTGCCATCTTGAAAGGCTGATGCCTGCTCGCCGATAGGCATGATTGTCGGCCCTATTCGTTCGGCAACCCCCTTGAGGATGTTCAGTACCGAGTCACCGATAATGTTTGAAATATCAATCATAAAGACGCACAGGAAGTACGATATATTCACAGCGATCGCAGCTATAATGAGTCGCGGCAAGAGGCGTTTTATACTATATCCACCACTTCCCCGGCCGGATATCTGTGAATAGACCAGCACCATGAACGCCACGACAAAGGCAGCATTGGCGATGGTTCGCATGATCTCCCATGCTGTATACGTCCCGCTATCATTCGCCGCGAGAGCATAATCGATGCGGAGGAAATTCTGGTTCATATAGGTGAAGCCGTAATCGGCTAGCTTGGCTATTGAACGCATGGTTGGACAAATCACCCAGCCTACTGTTTCGATAGCACAGCTTGATAACCCATTTGTAAACGATCCACCCAGTGCGGCGAGATCCGAAAGACCTTGTGCTTGCGCCGGACGTGTCATAATAGGCGTTAGGACCATAAGTACGGCGATGAGACTGGCCAAAGTCAATAAAGCCCCACGCCGAATATGTGCGCGCAGAGCCTGGGTCATGTGTTTCGACCAGCGCTGCAACATTACCCTATCAGTATCTGTTATTGTGCTTATGGTGTCAATGATATAATCAAGAGGAACTATGCAGCCAGAACAACAAAATCAAGCTCCAGAATCGAACCTGAACGCCCCCGCGTCGTCTATTGATGCAGGCTCTGTGCAGGAGCCAACGGGGAAACGACGATGGCTGTTAGTCGCTGGTGGAATACTGATCTTTCTCGTCGTGAGCGGAGCCGCCTTTCTTGGGTGGTTATGGGTAGACAAAACAGCAGAGCGTGAACTATATGCGGCGGTTGAGCGAATGATGCAGGTTGAATACTTAACCAAAGAGGTCGCATATTCTGATGCAACGGGAGCAAGGATGGATATGACGATACGTACGGACTATACAATTGCTGGCCAGCCAAAAAGTGCGATAGAATACTCACTCATAGCGTTATCTGATAACGACAAGGTCGAGCTGCGAGGTGAACAGATTGCCCTTGATCAACAAAGAGTGGCCGCCCGACTATCATCAAATACTCAGAACTCATCGACTGCTGATAACGCATGGAAACAAATCGATGATCAGGGACTTGCTACAACGTACGACCCATTAGGTCTGCGAAACGAATTTAATCGTACTGTTGACCTAGTGCCTATGGGTAGTTTTTCGGCAGACTTACGCAATGCTCTCATGAGCACTATACGATCCAATGATATATACTCAGTAACATCGGTGCGGGATGAAAGTCATCAAGGGGTTTCTTATAAGGTGTATGAATTGACAACGGATTACCGGGCACTTCACAAGCTTGTAACAAAAATGAATGAACTACTCAACATAGCAGAAGTGGGACCCACCCTATATGAAGTGAGTGAATCTGAGATATGGGTCGATCAAAGTAATAATAAAATTACAAAAATAATAGAGGACACCCAACGTACTACGGATAGTCCTGTTGTGCATCGAGAAATGCTACTGACCTACCCTGATTCCGTGAGCATAACATTGCCGGATATTGCGACTAGTGGAGACAAACAATGATACTGAGACAGAGAAAGATACTAACGACCTTAACGGGATTGCTATTGTCTCTTGTTGCTATATTTACCTTTTCCCTCTCGGTTTCCGCCGATCCCCTTAATAACTGTACGAATAATGATGCAGGAGGCACCCGTGATCGACCCGATCAATGCGTGTATGACAACTACAATCAACTACCCGGTGGTACGTCGGGTAATGTCAGGGGTGTGAGCCAAGAAGAGTACTTTGATATGGTCTGGAATTGCGAAGGTCGCGGTGTGACATGGCTCAATTTTGGTGATGCGGATGTCGCCCCCTGTTCAAATGCCGTTAGTGGTTGTCTGCAATATGCAATTGATACCGACAGGTGTAATGATGGGACGCTGATGGCGAATACTGCAGGAGGGCTCTGCTCAACAGAACCCAATGCAGGCGGGGCGCATGGTAATGTCTTTGGAAATGATGGTGAGTGTCTTTATGAGATTAATAAGCCATCATTTGTCGAGGCCTCAAATATTGATATTCCTTGTGACGTGCGTCAAGGTAATGAGGCTGCCGATCAGGCTGCCTGCGATGAACAGAAAGTGCAGGCTCAACAAACGTGTCGCGACAATGTGCTTGGTGGCATAGAGGCTGATCATAAGACCAGTAATGGGAGCGGGCAAGTACCGGCAGATACATGGACCCAAGAGGGGCTGAATAAGTATAATCAATGTCTTAATGAAGAAGTGGTGACATCTGCTCATACAGCAAAGGAATGTAGGGATCGAGGAGGTACTCCCCAGGCAGATGCTCAAGGTGGATACAGTGGCTGCACCCTTGAAGAGCAGCCAGGGTACTGTGAGTTGAACTACTCTGCCCCTGGCCAGGAAGCTGAGAAAGAAGCGTGTATTGTTGGCCAGACTGGTGCAAACTGTGAGGAAGCATATACGGATCCAGCCTTAAGGCAGGCCTGCGAAAACGGTCGAGGAAATCCGCTTGAGGAAGACCCTGATCCAGACGGGAGTCTCTGCGCGACGAAAGAACAAAAGGCAGCAGATCCCAGCAATGCTGTTCTTCAGGCGCGGCCTACTTGTCAAGACACGCAGGAAACACGCTGCGGCGAGGCACGGGTTAACCTACTAGCCTGTGGCGAAGAAGGTGGCAATGTAGCACTGAACCGATTATTGCGAATCATTGTCGTCGTTTTGTCATTTGCAGTTGGTTTGGCGGCGGTCGGTGGCCTCGCGTGGGCATCAGTCCTTTATGCCAAGGCCCAGGATAACGAGAGTAATGTCTCTGAAGCAAAGACACTCATACGCAACATTATTATTGGTCTGCTGCTCTATGTCTTTTTGGTCGCATTAATTAATTGGCTTGTGCCAGGAACGGTTGTAGGACAATGATGAAAATAATCAAAACAATAGTTATAGCGATTGCGGCAGTCGTGATGACAAGTGCAACACCAGTGGCGGCACAAGGCTTCTTGTCGGGACTGTTCGGTGGAGGTGATGATAGCGGTAGTTGCGGTGAAACCAAGACGCATTTTGTATCATGCGATGGCGACACGGGTGTGGCGGCAATTGGCGATATTATTCGTATCATTACGATTATCATGACGATATTGATAGGCTTAGTCGCGACAGGTGCGCTGGGGTATGCTGGTATGTTATATGCGAGCGCTCGTGATGACAAAGAAAAGGTCGCCGAGGCGCTGCGAGTTGTTCGCAATGTCGTTGTCGGCCTTCTTCTCTACGTCTTCACTGTGGCAATTATCAGTTGGCTGCTTCCAGGCAGTGTTATACAGCCGTCACCCGAACCAACACCAACAACCAGCGCAACACCATCCCCAAGCCCAACCGTGTCACCGAGTACTAGTCCATAGCCGAGGTCCATGATAGGATAAGAACTATGAAACGTTTTTTCTTGAATAGTGCGGTTGTCCTTATGACTCTTGCATCAAGTCTTGCGGTTTTGCCAGCTGCAACGGCGAGCGCGGCGGCATGTGATGGACAGACATTCCTTTTTCCTCGCTGGTACGATGATCTATGTACCCAGGATAATGAGATTATGTCACCGAATGATTTGGGCGGCGAGGATACCGATAACTTAAATAGTAACGGTGAAGGCACGACAACCAATACAGCAAATAGGCTTGGTGGATGGCTGGCGATACTAGCACGGAACCTGGTGACGATTCTGCTGACAGCCGTTGGTTATGTGTCGCTAGGCTTTGTTATCTATGGTGGATTCCGTTATATGACATCGGGTGACAGTAGTAGCGGTACGCAGGCTGCGCGCAAGACGATCACGAATGCACTTATCGGATTAGTGATTTCAATTATGGCCGTGGCGATTGTCAAGTTCGTTGCTGGAGTATGGGGCGGATAAATGGAAGATAACAGCTCTTCGCAACAGGCAAAATGTGCAAATCAAGGTGGTGATACAGAGAATACGCAAATATGTATCACCCAAGAAGATATTGGTCTTTCCGGAGGGCCCGTTGGTATCGGTGGCGCCGAGGTCGCGGCGGTGTTGAACCTTGTGTATATCGTAGCCGGGATCGTTGCCATCGTTGCCATTATCCTTGGTGGTATCCGCTATACGGTAAGTAACGGGGATGCAAATGGTATTCAGACGGCAAAAAATACCATTATGTATGCCGTTGCTGGCTTGGTAGTTGTTATAATGGCGGCAGCAATTACTAATTTTGTGATAGAATTTGTCGCGAGAGGAAATACAGCGTGAAAAAACTTATAGCCTATTTACTTATCGGTACAACACTTACCCTCGCCTTGCTGACTCCGGCATTCGTTGGGCAACAGGCATCAGCCATTGATGTGTTTGAACGATCTTGTGAGGCCGGTGGTGGGGGTTCTGGCGGTGGCGATGCGGATGCCGAGGGCGGTACCGGTTCTCCATTGTGTGATGCCGCCGATGACGACGGTGACAGTGTTCCTAACCTTGTGAAGAACGTTATTAACTTAATGCTCGTGGCGCTTGGTTTTGTCGCTGTCATCATGATTATCATCGGTGGTATTCGCTATACAACGAGCAACGGCGATAGTAACCAGACAAAAGCAGCAAAGGATACGATTATGTATGCAGTGATTGGTCTGGTTGTTGCTATTATGGCATTTGCGATTGTTAATTTTGTTCTCGACTTCTTTACGCAGTCGGGAGCGGCATAAGGAGGAATATGAGAAAATTCAAAGGAATAATGATAAGCGTAATGGCAGTACTAGGTCTTGCTGCGGTACCACTCGCCCCTACTCTGACTGTTCATGCGCAGGGAGCAGCCGAAGTTATCAAAGGGAGTGTTGATGAGATTAACGATGGAAATGATGCAACGCTCCAGGATCAGATAAAGACCGTCGTCAATATTCTTCTGTTTGTCCTCGGTGCTATCGCTGTCATCATGATTATCATCGGTGGTATTCGCTATACAACGAGCAACGGCGATCAAACGAATATCAAAGCAGCCAAAGATATCATTCTGTATGCTGTCGTTGGTCTTGCCGTGGCTATCCTCTCGTATGCCATTGTCAACTTCATACTTGATGCGTTTACTGATTAACACTTAACAAAACAGAAGCATTTTGATATAAATAGAGATAGATTTACTACAAATGAAAGGTATTACAGCATGAAGAAACTAAAAAAGGTATTATCAACTGCCCTCATGGTTCCGGCGTTTGCGCTTGGTATTGGGCTCTTTGCGCAGGCCCCAGCCTATGCAGCATTTAATCAGGGACTTCAGGATGGCGCCAATGCAGCCCAGGGTAAGGACCAGCAAGGTGACGCTTCAAGCCTCTTTGGCGAGGGCGGACAGGGTGGTATTTTCCGCACCATTACGAACGTCATGCTCTTTATTATTGGTGCTATCAGCGTGATCATGTTGATCATCGGTGGTATCCGCTATGTTGTCTCTGGTGGTGACACAACTAAGGTTCAGGAAGCGAAGAATACAATTCTCTATGCGATTGTTGGTGTTGTTGTAGCGATCCTTGCCTACGCTGTAGTCAACTTCGTTATCCAAAGCTTTACTGACGGAGCTTAGAGAAAAACATCCATACAAAAAACTTCCGCTTTTGCGGAAGTTTTTTGTATGACCTGATGCAGGTTTTAAAGTACCTGAATCTTCTTGGCTTGCTCTTGCTTTACCTTGTTAAAGGTGATCGTGAGAACGCCGTCCTTGAGCACTGCTTCTACCTCATCCTCTTTAACGGGTACGGGCAATGCGAGTGTGCGACTAAACTCGCCCCAGTAGCATTCTTGAATGTGCCAGTTTGTTGTCTCGGTCTCGTCACCGCTGCTCAGGGTGCCGCTGATTGTCAAAATACCATCGCTGATACTAACATCCAGTTCATCCTTGTTTACGCCGGCTGTGCGGGCCTTGACGACCAGCTTTTCTTCGGTTTCGAACACATCGACAGCCAACTGACCTGGAAAGTCTTCTTCTGAAGTTTCGTCCTCGGTTTGTGTTGGAGCGGCAGGCGCATTGCTGTCGTTCAGGTCGTCATCGTCGTTTAGAAACGCTGCGGCCAGCTCATCTTCGATCAATAGATCGTCGTTATCCTGTTTACGGGCCATGGTATCCTCCACTTTTACTCTTGGCTCTTGACAAATAGTCTTCTACAGTATAGCTAATACTTATAGGATAATCAACTAATGAGAGCATGGAAACGTAAAAATCACAATGATTGATAAGTGCTTAGCCTTACTTGCTCCTCACCTCTGTTCTGGATGCGGTATTGAGGGGTCTTTATTATGCGATAGTTGTAAAAACGACATCTTAGACGAGCACTTTTTGTACTGTATTGCTTGTGGGAAAGGACTTCCGGGCAGGAATGGTCTCTGCAGTGAATGTATGATGCCGTATGAACGTGCCTGGTGTGTAGCGGATCGACGCGATCACTTGCAGCAACTCATCGGAAATTTTAAGTTTACTAATGCACATGCCGCCCATCGGCCACTTGCTGAGCTATTGCATGAGCACTTACCTACTTTACCGACGAATACTATTGTCGTACCGGTGCCGACAGTTAGTTCACACATTCGTCAACGAGGTTATGACCATATGCTGTTGATCGCACGACACTTTGCCAGAATAAGAGGGTATATGCTCGATACGGTCCTGCAGCGAGCAACTTCGACGCAGCAACGCTCAAAGGGTCGAGCGGAACGGGTCAGACAGGCAAGGTCGGCATTCGTTTGTAACAAGTCACTCGATCCAGACAAGCCCTATCTGCTGATTGATGATGTTATCACGACGGGGGCGACCGT
>DCYK01000053.1 GCA_002331045.1 Candidatus Saccharibacteria bacterium UBA2112 | reverse complement strand
ACTAACTGTATCACTCGATCGCGCAAAAACTCGCCAAACCGACCCTTGCGCCACACAAGCACCAGCAACAATATCGTCGCAATGCCCATGAACAGTTCCTTCCAAGCCTTGATGAACAGATCGTATTCTGGATAGGCAACCGACAACCATACCGTGACCGGAGCGTGCAATACAATACCAAATCCTATTGCTAGCAATATTCCGGCAAACGCACCCTCCATCACCTGTTGTTTCATGAGTACAGTATACGCCATCAACAGAGAAAGATGCTATACTATAGCCATTCATGCCGACAAAGAACACGAAATTCTATAGTCTGATTCTCGTACTGGCGGACGTGTTCGTCCTGATGGCAGCATTTACATTGGCCTACATCGCTCGCGTCCAACTCGATCATCGCCCGTTGGTTGCGAATGTCTATGCTATCGATTTCTTGCAAGCATCATTGGTAATTGTGCCTATTTGGGTGCTCATCTTTGCTTCGCTAGGACTTTACCACCCGAGTACATACAATCGTCGACTTGTTGAGTGGAGCAAGATAGCACTGGGTGCGTTCATTGGCATCTTGGTCGTCATCGGTTGGGAATACGTGACCGAAAATAATATCTTCCCAGCACGGCTAGTTGTCGTCTATGCATTCGTTGGGTCCTTCCTCCTCCTCCTCCTTGAGCGTGAGATCCTCCGCTTTTTGCGCGGCTTACTCTTTCGATTTGGCCGCGGTATTCGGCGGGTGTTGATTATCGGCAATAGCGACGCCACGCATGATATCGCCTACAACCTAGCAGATACCGCACATAGCGGCTACCGAATTGTCGCGATCGCTGGTCCAGCAAAAATTGTGCCTCGTGGACTCGATGTTCAGCACTTTTCATCCGTCGAATCAGCGCTAAAAAAGGTCGAAGAGCTACGTATCAGTACTATCATCCAGACTGACCTATATGATAGTACCGATCGTAATCAACGTATTCTCAACGCTGCACAGATCAACCACATCAACTATAGTTTTATCCCTGGCGAACCAGAGTTTTACGCGGGTAAAAATACCGTCGACGTTTTTTTGGGATATCCGATGATATCCGTCAGTCAAACACCGTTAATCGGATGGGGCGCTATTACCAAAGCCGTGTTCGACCGAGTCGTTTCATTTATCCTCATTGTGCTATTGTCGCCCGTCTTTCTCCTTCTGTTCGTCCTGCAAAAAATATTTAACCCCGGCCCAATCTTTTATGTCAGCAGACGGCTCAGTCGCTTTAGCCATCCTGTCCGCTTGATAAAGTTCCGCAGTATGCGCCCCGAGTTTGGCAAACGTGATGCCGCCGAGGATTTCCGCGCCATGGGCCGAGAGGATTTGGCCGAGGAATATGAACGGCACCGAAAAGTCGAACATGATCCACGTGTCACGAAACTGGGACAATTCCTCCGTGACACGTCACTCGATGAACTACCCCAGCTCTTCAACGTTTTGCGCGGCGATCTCAGCCTAGTTGGACCACGACCAATCCTCCCGCAAGAAGCAAAGTTCTCGCCCAGCAAAACCGCACTCCTCCACAGTGTCAAATCCGGTGTTACTGGTATTTGGCAGGTGAGCGGACGGAGTAACCTGCCGTTCGAGGAACGCATAGAACTCGAGCTGTTTTATGCTCGCAACTGGTCGTTTTGGATGGATATCAAGATCCTGTTCAAGACCATTGCCGTTGTTTTTCGCCGGACCGGCGCAAAGTAAGACCTACTTTCGAGTACGCTGCGCCACAGCGTCTTGAATACTATTCGTAGGGTCAAACTTCCCGTCCCATAGTCGGGCAATCTGCTCTTTGTCTGTACCTACCCGCTTTAGGTAATCCAATGCATCGAGAATACCATTCAGATAGGCAAGGTCTTTGTTAAATGACAGTAGCGGTCCGTCTTTTAATTCCGTGGGCGTACCACGTTTTGCCCGTACACATCGTACATAAGCTTTTTCCTTTGCCTCACGTAATAATTGCGCTGAAGGTTCTTCACCGTCCGGAACCTCTACAACCACATGCATCCGCCAGCATCGCTCATACATCTCGCGAAAATCCTGACCTTCATAGAGACCGCCTAGTGTCACCATATGAGCAAAGTACTCAGCACCCCAACCAGTGAACTTATCACCAATTGCCATCTGACAGAGCGTCAAAAAACCTTCTTCAAAGGTGAGGTAATCAGGACGCTCTCCCTCGCCTGCTGCCGTATACATACCTGTCCCCAGTGTAGGAATACCACTCTTTTTTCCATTGAGCGCCCTCAATCCGTGGCCATACTCATGGACAACCTTAGGGATCATCTCCGAGATATCATTAATGGGTTGTCGCTGACCGCCAATCTTTATTGCGTTACTTGGCGTGTCCCATGACAATTGTGCCGAGCTTGGATTGATTACGACGCCTATGCCTGCCTCATTATCCGGATCATAAAAATCACGCACCCGCTCAAATACCGCCTGCATATCATTCGTATTAAAGAGTCGCTGATCTTCCTGACGGCCTTGAATCTCTTGCTCCCAGTATTCAGTAACGATTCTGGTGATGTCTGGAAACTTTTCTAGTAAAACTTCTCGTAACGTATCGAGTGTTTCATTCACATCCTGGGGCAAGCGATGAGGATGATCGTTGCCAATCCCTTGTAACCGCACCATAGTATCCTGCAGATACATGGTCTTGCCGTACACAAGCTCATCGTAGAAGGTCTGCGTCGTTGGATGTAGTTTTTTCTCCTGGGCCAGAGCAATAATCTCACCGTAGACAGCTTCAACTTTTTCTGGATCTGGACAACCATACAACTCTTCGTTGTACTTCTGATAGCGATCAGCTGACCGCTGGAACGCTTCCGATTCTGGGTTGCTAGCAAGCTCGTTCATGCGCTTTGCCTCCAGCAGCCAATACATTTCCGCCATGCGATACCCGGCACTGCTCCATACCACATCCCCGATTAACTCGTCATCAAATTGCCTCGCTTGATCAAGTACCGGCTCGAGATGACGAATTGATGCACGCAGCTCCTCTTCATCCAGTAGCGGATAGTCAAGCTTTGGATTTCTTGTTTCGCCAGCAAAAAATCGTGCTTTTTCTCCCTCCCGATATTCCTTTTCACCGTTCAGTTTCTCATAAGACTGAAACCCCATTTCTCTAGGTAGTTCAACTGTTGGCAAACGCTCAGGTGAAGTATGCGTCACTAGTTCACTCATTTAGTAAAATTATAGCATAAAAGCAGTTATTTGTAAATGATTTACAATAGAGGTAGTTAAAGACATGACCATGACGACAACCTCCCCCAAAAAACCAAGAATCGCCATCGTGCATGACTGGCTCACCAACATGGGCGGAGCCGAGCGTGTCGTGTTGGCACTACACGAAGCATTTCCTGACGCACCGATCTATACTAGTACGTACACCCCCGAAACTATGCCGTTATTCAAAGGACTGGACATCCGCACAACCTACCTGCAAAACCTTCCAGGACCATTGCGCAAGCTCCATAAGTTTTTCCCGCACATGCGTGGTCGGGCATTCCGACGACTGGATCTATCCGAATTTGACATTATCATTAGCAGTGCAAGCGCCGAGGCAAAACAGGTGCAAAAAACACGACCCGGACAAATTCATATCTGCTACTGTCATACCCCTATCCGCTATTATTGGTCGCACTATCAGGAGTACAAACGAGATCCCGGCTTCGGCCGGCTTAATTGGCTGATTCGTCTCGCACTCCCACTTTTTGTTCCATCACTAAAAAAGGCTGACTACACGGCAGCCCAAAACATTGATGCCTTTATCGCAAACAGTAGTGAAGTGCAAAAGCGCATCAAGCAATACTATAAAAAACCATCGACTGTCATTCACCCACCCGTCGATACCACCCGGTTTGAACCGGCACGTGAGCGGGGTGATTACTATGTGACGCTCGGTCGCCAAGTCCCCTACAAACGAATCGATTTGGCCGTTGCTGCTGCTACAAAACTCACTATTCCCCTACGGGTCTACGGCAACGGCAGCGAACACGACAAGCTCGTCACTATGGCAGGCCCAACCGTTGAATTCTATACTGATCGCAGTGGCAATGCTTCGGACGAGGCAGTCACTACAGCACTCAACACGGCAAAGGGATTCATCTTTCCCAGCGAGGAGGACTTCGGCATTGTTGCTACCGAGGCATTGGCCGCCGGTGCTCCTGTGATCGCCTACGATCGCGGTGGCTCGCGTGATATTGTCGATAGCGACTGTGGTGTCTTGTTCCACGAACAAACAACCGATGCTGTTGTTCGTGCAATCGCAGAAGCCCAGACACAATCATTCCTCCCTGGTACCTGTCGCCGTAAGGCAAAGCGTTTCGAGAAATCACTGTTTATCAACAAGATACGAAAAACCGTCTTCGACCACTACCAGCACAACTAGCATCTTGTCACTTTTTTACAAAGGACACTCTTTTGCCATGCATATTTGCGAGCCCTATGACCGCAATCGTCGTGGCAGGCTCGACAATCTCGTGACCAATCATGGCGGCTGCATCCTCAAGCGAGTAACGTCCAGCAGTCATTGTGCCCGACTCGCCATCATCATGGTTTGTTTTGTCCATATATCCCCCATGGCCTACATAAATATGGCTAGGCTGATGTACAAGTCCTGGGACATTATAGGTAGGACCAGGGAGGAGTGGCCGAAAATTATCCGGTTCACTGGCCCAACCTGTTTCCTCGTGCAGTTCACGAGCAGCAGTTCGACGCAACACTTCATCCACTTGATCGGATCCTAGCAGTTCAACAATTGAAACCTCTTGGTTTCTGGCTATGTCGAGTAGTTCTTGTGCTTCTATAGGAGCGATGACACCCGCCAGAGACTCAACCGTTTCGTCAACAGCACCGCCAGGTAGTTCGACACTGTAGCGACCTAATGGATGACGATAATTTGTGACGAGCGCCAATTGATCATCGTCGTCCATATGCGCAGCAAAAACCGAGCGCGGAATATAAATGCGGTGCTGTCGCCCCATATTACCATTTGGATATCTTACTTCATCTACAAAATACCGGGCATGCTTACCAGCCGTCCCCGGCGACTTCATTTCAACAGTTTCAATAGTCTTCGTAGGTCGTTTATCGAATGGCATTCGCTGAAAACGCGACTCTTGACGTCGTTCACTCATAACAATTTATATATTATAAAACTATAATTATATAATGTCAATACACTATTCGACAGTCACGCTTTTTGCCAGGTTACGCGGATGATCGACATCGGTACCACGAGCGACAGCGATGTAGTAGGCGAGGAGTTGCTGGACGACGTTCATCACCAGCGGTGTCATTAACGTGAGTTTTGTCGGAACCTGTATAACAGTCTCGGCATCAATGTCGCGGTCGCTGTTGGTAATAACAATCACATGCCCCCCGCGTGCATTAATTTCGGCTAGGTTACTGAGGCTTTTGTCCAGTAACTCGTCGTCACGAATCAGCATTACTTCAAAGAATCGATCATCGACGAGTGCCAACGAACCATGCTTCAGCTCACCTGCCGCCTGCCCCTCTGTATGCACATAGCTTGTTTCCTTTAGCTTCAGCGCACCCTCCAGCGCCGTCGGATACATCACGTCCCGCCCAAGGTAAAATGAATTGTCATAGTGGGCATAGCGCTTTGCAATCTCTTCAATTTGCGGCGGCATCACCGATAGGACTTTTTTGATTTCGGCAGGCAATTGCCACAACTCCTTGATGTATTTCGGTATTGCCTTGTTGTCAGTTGATTTTGCCTGGGCTAGTTGAATGCCAAATACCACCATCGCTGCAACCTGGCTGGTAAAGGCTTTGGTACTGGCGACCGATATTTCTGGCCCAGCATGCACATACACACCGCCGTCAACTTCGCGTGCTATCGTACTACCAACCGCATTGACCACCCCCAGCGTCCGTACGCCGCGTTTTTTGATCTCACGTAGGCAGGCGAGGGTATCAGCCGTCTCGCCAGATTGACTAACAATGAGTGCAACTGATTTCTTGGGCAAGTGAAACGTGCGGTAGCGAAACTCCGAAGCGATTTCCACCTGTACTGTAACCTTATCATTTAACCGTTCAATATAGTACGCAGCGAGCATGCCTGCATACGACGCCGTACCGCACGCCACAATCAGCACGTGCTCGACACCGGCAAGCTGTTTTTCCGTCATATTCAAACCACCCAAATGTGCCTTGTGTTCGCGTGGCGATACGCGTCCCTTCAGTGTCGATTGCAGTGTCTCGGGCTGCTCCATTATCTCCTTTAGCAGGAAATGATCATACCCCTGCTTTTGGATCGCAGCCATACTAGCTTCGATTTTCTCGACTTTGGGACTCAGTTTTTGAGCAGACATGTTCTGTAGATCAACAGTGTCTGCCGTACACACTGCCAGCTCACCATCATTCAAATAGATTGCCTCGTCCGTATGACCTAGCAAGGCAGACGCATCACTCGCGATAATCGTCTCGCCATTGCCGATACCAATAATGAGCGGGCTTCCTTTGCGCGCAACAACGATCTTTTCTGGTTCGCGGACAGAGACGACAGCAATACCATAGGTACCCTCAACAAGCTTGAGCGCTTGGCCAACCGCCGATTCTAGTGGAGTCGATTCGTCATACAATGAATGCACAAGTGCTGCCAATACTTCACTGTCCGTCTCGCTGGCAAAGTGCTGCTCCTTCATCTCGGCCTTTAGTTCTTTGTAATTTTCGATAATACCGTTATGCACCAAGTAGATATCACCTGACTGGTGAGGATGTGCATTCGTTTCGTTAGGCTCACCGTGAGTAGCCCAACGTGTATGACCGATACCAACAGTATCTGCTGTTCCGTGCTGTGCTACCTTCTCTCCTAGCTCGGCAACCTTACCGCTCGCCCTCAGCAGCGTTGGCCCCTTACCCAACGTGACAATTCCCGCACTATCATAGCCCCGATACTCTAGACGATGTAGTCCGTCCAGCAGTACTTCCTGCGCCTGGCGGTGACCAACATATCCAACAATTCCACACATTTATTTATCCTCCATATATCTTACGTCATCCGTTCCCAGTCGAAACAGCCCTTCATCATACCGTCGCTGATCCAAATAGTGCGCCGTCAGTCCAATCGAACGAGCAAGAACAAAGAGAGCGTTAAAGAACTCAATGTCCACAAGCTCCGCTAGTTCATCATGCGAATAACCAAGCTCTGCCTGAAGCATATCGAGCATAGCCGCGGCTATGGCGCCGTCGATATTCAAAATGAGTGTTCCCTTTTTTGCCGTGGTTATTTTTTCAACCTCCAGCGCAAATTGCAAATGCGGTCCAATTTCTTTACCAATATATTTTTCCATGAGTGCCGCAATACGCGGGTCAGGTATGTCGACACGATATTTCTTGTGACCTATACCAGGAATAATTCCGCCCCTTGCCACGTAACTATTGACGAATTGTTTTGGCGTCATTTGCTGCTGCACACCCCGCAGCCAGCCCCCAGCTGCTCCGTTGAGCGCACCGCCAAACCGTGGACCAATCGTTAGCAGCCCTGCGCTCAGGCCAGACACTAGATCGCGACCGGCCCGTGCCGTCACGATCGTATTTACCGCACCAGACACGTATGGTCC
>DCYK01000007.1 GCA_002331045.1 Candidatus Saccharibacteria bacterium UBA2112 | reverse complement strand
TGAGCTTCGCAAAGTGCAAACCGGCCGTGCGCAGGCAAGTATGCTAGATGACATAAAAGTTGAGTCATACGGAACTGTTATGCCACTGAATCAAGTGGCGAATGTTACTACTCCAGAGGCGCAATTACTGCAGGTGACACCGTTTGACCCTGCGAATCTCCCAACAATTGTTGCGGCAATTAGGGATGATCAAGCACTCGGCTTGAACCCTGCTGATGATGGACGGGTTGTGCGTATTCCGGTACCGCCGTTGACTGAAGAGCGTCGTCGTCAGCTAGTGAAACAACTGGGAGAAAAAGTAGAAGATGCTCGTATTAGCTTGCGAAATGCGCGACAAGAAGCCTTACATGAGGCAAAGCGTAAGAAAGAAGCAAAGGAATTGACCGAGGACGACGTCAAGGCGGTTGAAAAGGTGATAGATAAGTTGATTTCTGAGTATCAGGAAAAGATTGATACTACGTTTAAGGCTAAAGAACAGGACATCCTGAAAGTTTAGTTTTATGGAGGTACTATTTGGCATCGTTGTAGGATTGCTGGCGCTGACGTTTTTGGTTGTCGTGCACGAACTGGGACATGCAATTGTAGCACGTCGCAACGGTGTTGTCGTCGAAGAGTTTGGTATCGGCTTTCCGCCGCGAGCATGGAGTCGGAAGTTAAAGAATAAGATCCTGTTGAGCGTGAACTGGTTGCCGCTAGGAGGCTTTGTAAAATTACAGGGTGAATATGATGCAGCTGACGGTAAGGGTGATTATGGTGCAGCGAGTTTTTGGGTGAAGACAAAAATCTTGTTAGCTGGCGTTTTCATTAATTGGGTGACGGCTGCAGTGCTTCTGACGGTACTGGCGATTACCGGCTTGCCGCAAATTATTCCCAATCAATTTGCGGTTGAAGGTGACACCAGGACTGTATATCAGCCGGTGCAGCTAGGTGTGCTAAGTGACAATTATCCTGCAAAACAAGCTGGATTACGATCTGGTGACAAGATTGTTCGCTTTGCCGGTAACGAAGTGAATAGCACAAATGAATTCATCGCTCTCACTCAGGAACGCAAAGGTGATACTGTTGAGGTGATTTATAATCGGGCAGGGACCGAACAAAAAACACAGGTAACTCTACGCGACGAGGGTCAGACAGTGTTCGGTGCAAGTATTGCGCAGCCCACCCTCACGCGTTCCACGTGGTCAGCGCCGGTTGTTGGTGTGGTGACAGCAGGGCAACTAACGTGGGAAACCTTCAAAGGACTCGGTGGCTTGGTGAGCAATCTGGTAAATGGAGTTACGTTGCAGCTTTTTGGTGATGAAAAACAGCGAGAGACGGGTGGTAAGGAAGTTGCTGCAGCCGGGGATAGTGTTGCGGGGCCTGTGGGTATTCTTGGTGTTATTTTCCCAGCCGCGCAGCAGGCTGGTCTGACCTCGTTAGTGTTGCTCGTGGCAATCATCTCGATCGCACTTGCCGTAATGAATGCATTGCCGATTCCAGCACTTGATGGTGGTCGTTGGTTCACGATGGCGGCATTTAAGGTGTTGCGAAAAGAGCTAACAAAGGAACGAGAAGAGAAAATCCAGGCAACAGGTTTCTTGACATTAATGGCACTTATAGTGCTAGTAACGGTGGCGGATGTTGGAAAAATTATCGGCTAGGTTGCGGCGAATCAGACACCCACATCGGGTTCGCCACAAGGAAGAGATACGGAAACCACACGAGTGGCGATATTTGGTTGTCCTGTCAGCATGGGTACTGTTCTCCTTTCTGACGAGTGTTTTAACGATTTCAGGCGTTGTATGGATAATGACATGGCTGCACCAATCACCTGAACAATTTTTTAGTCCAGCCGCTTACCAGACACTGACGGCGGCATTGGTCTATGTACTCGCGCTGGTGATTGCTCTCGGGGTACCATTCCTGGTACGTCGTCATAAAACAACGCTTAGCGATGTGGGCCTAACGAGGCTCGTGTCGTGGACTGACATTGGCTTGGCGCCACTGGCATTTATCGCATATATCTTGGTGGCTCAGATTGTTCTGGCTACGATTATTGCCGTGGTACCCGGGTTTCCGGCCGATGAGGTGCAAGATGTTGGCTTTAGTCCATATGGCTCACAAATAGATACTATTTTGGCGTTTATGACACTGGTCGTTATTGCGCCACTTGCCGAGGAAGTGCTATTTCGCGGCTATCTGTATGGCAAGTTAAAGGCATATGTTCCTGGGCTGGCGGCGGCCATTGTGACGAGTGCGTTATTTGGGCTGGTTCATTTGCAGTGGAACGTTGCGGTTGATGTCTTTATTCTCAGTATGTTCCTATGCGGGCTGCGCAGTCTGACGGGAAGTATCTGGGCTGGCGTGTTAGTGCATATGCTGAAAAATGCTATTGCGTATTATTTATTTATGAATCCAATTGGTTTTTAGCTTATAGAGTAGGTGTGACTCAATAGCTATAGTCTTTGTCACGACACTGCTCATCTGGTACTATCAGGGTAGTATTTTATAACGAAAGTATTTTGGAAGGCGTTTTTATGCGATTGAGCCAATTGTTTACCAAGACTAGTAAAACGGTGCCTGCCGATGAGACAGCACGAAATGCCCAGCTACTGATTAGAGCTGGATATGTGTACAAGGTTATGGCTGGTGTTTACGCGTATACTCCTCTTGGTTTACGTGTCCTTGAGAATATTAAGCGTATCGTACGTGAAGAAATGAATGCAGTAGATGGTCAAGAGATCGTCATGAGTAGCTTGCAGCGCAAGGAAACATGGGAAAATACGGGACGCTGGGATGACGAGGTTGTTGACGTGTGGTTCAAGTCAAAACTCAAGGATGAGACAGAAGTGGGCTTTGGCTGGAGTCATGAGGAAGCCATCCTCGAAATGATGCAGCAATTCATCAAGAGCTATAAGGATTTACCGACGAGTGTCTATCAGTTTCAGGCGAAGTTGCGTAACGAACTGCGTGCAAAAAGTGGGATTATGCGTGGTCGTGAGTTTGTCATGAAGGATATGTACTCGCTCCATGCAACTGAAGAAGATATGGATCAGTATTACGAAACAGTTATCGAGGCGTATAAACGATGTTATGAACGGTTTGGGTTGGGTGATAGTACGTTTGTTACGTTTGCTAGCGGGGGTGCCTTTACAAAATTTAGTCACGAATTCCAAACAATCTGCGATGCTGGTGAGGACGTGTTGTATGTGAACGACGATCAGACTATCGCAGTCAATGAAGAAGTTTTGGATGACGCTGCTCGTGAGCTGGGTATCGACAAGGCAGACCTCAAGCCAGTCAAAAGTGCGGAGGTTGGCAATATCTTTAAGTTTGGTACTGACAAGGCTGAACAGATGGGAGTCTCCTTTACCGATAGTGACGGTCAGCAAAAACCAATCTACTTGGCGTCTTATGGTATCGGCATTACGCGAGTTATGGGTGTGATTGTTGAGAAGTTTGCCGATGACAAGGGTATTGTCTGGCCGGAGGCAGTAGCGCCATACCGCGTTTATCTCGTACGAATTGGCGGTGACGAGGCGGTAAAACATGCAGACAAATTGTATAAGGAGCTGACGAGTAAGGGTATCGAAGTGTTGTATGACGATCGCGACGAACGGCCGGGGGCGAAATTTGCCGATAGTGAGTTGCTTGGTATTCCGCAGCGCGTTACGGTCAGCGATAGATTAATTGAAACTGAAAAATATGAATATACCTCTCGAAAAACAGGTCAGACGAGTGAATTGACACGGTCCGAGCTGTTTGCTACACTGAACAAATCGAGTTAGGGGGAAGGGTGCTGAACGGTTATATAACTTCGGCACTTTTTGCATTAATGATTAAAGGATAATAAGTTATGAAAAAAATATTTCAGATCACTGAAAGTGGTAAAAAAGAGCTTGAGCAAGAGCTGAGCGAGTTAAAAAGTCGTCGTGGTGCAATTGCTGATAAGATTGCCGATGCGCGTGGGTATGGCGATCTTTCCGAAAATGCTGAGTACGACTCAGCTCGTGAAGAGCAGGGGCTTGTTGAAAGCCGTATCGCTGAGATTGAGGATATCTTGTTAAACGCGACGATTATTGCCACAACGAAAAGTTCGAAAGTAAAGCTTGGTAGTAAAGTCGAGCTAAAGACAGGAAAAAAGACCGTTGTATATCATATTGTTGGTCCAGTTGAAGCGGATCCAATGGAGGGTAAGATCAGTGACCAGTCACCAATCGGTTTGGCGCTGATGGGCAAGAAAATTGGTGATACTGCCGAAATCACGACACCAAAGGGTACGATCAAGTACGACATCATGAAGGTCGGCTAAGCAGCTTCAGTTTCTTCTGCGAACTTCTTTCTTTGTACTGCTTGTGCGACAAGGCGAGTAATGACGAGGGTATTTGCTGTTTCGAGAATACGATCAACGGAGGGGATTGCCTCTTTATGCTCTAGTGTTGACGGATCAATATAATCGTCAGGATTAGCGGCAACTTCGGCTGTTTTCTTTACCATACCCTCGACAATTCTCATCAGTCCTGAATTTATTCCCGGGCGTTCTATGTATAGGCTGCGTAGTTTTTCGTCTACTGCTTGGCGAAATTGGGGATCAGGGTTGACGACAAGGACACAGAGTAACGTGCGTTCAACTAATGTAACGGGGAGTGTTTTATCTGCATGGGGTACGAGGGCGAGTGCTCGTTCAGAGAGTTCGGTGATTACTTCTTGCGGTGGATCGATCTCGCCGGATTGGATTTGTTCCGCAAGCATACTGATCATATCAATTTCTTCAGTATCGAAATCTTCGCTGGTTAATGTCTCAGTATCAAATTGGTCGGTCTCGATCGCTTCCGTATCGAACTCGGATCCATTTATGTACCAGTCGGGGTTTACTGCTTCATAGAGATAGTTACGACTAAATGACCAGTTCGTTTTTTCCCTGTAGTATCGCGTTTCATCACCATGGTTGTGATTTTGCTGTATTGTTTCTACTTCCGTCTCTTGTTGAATATACGGAAGGAGTTCTTTGTATTTATCGCCTACCATAGCACCTCGAAATTTTGTTTAAAAAAATCCGCCAGTTTGTTTGGCGGTTGTGGCGTGCGGGGTTCAGGGGAGCAGCTGTGGCGGTGTCTCGTCGTGTTGTTGTAGTGCTAGTTGTGTGTGTTATGTGAAATACCATCAGAGCTATAGGATTATGTTACATCTATTGCAATTTTATCAGGATAAGCTTTTTGGTGCAATCCCTTTTTCGTCGCAGTAAACTAGGAGCGATGACTTATAGCTGTTTACCCCTGTTATGCTATTGGATCTAATTAGTGTATAATTTTGATCATGGCAACATTACAAGATTATCGGGATGAGCGACTACGGAAACTATCCGAGCTGAAAGAACTAGGCGTCAATCCATATCCAGCGACATCACACCGGACGCATATGACCGATGACATTGTAAAGCAGTTTGCTGAATTGGAAGGACAGACGGTGACCGTAGCCGGTCGTATTGTTGGGCTACGTAAATTTGGCAAATTGGCGTTTATCGTGGTGCGTGATCAGAGCGGCCAAGTACAACTATTCCTCAATACACAAGATGTTGCACCGCTCGAGGCGTCTCGAGGTGTCTTGGGCATGGAACAGTTGCCACTGCTGGATACTGGAGACTTTGTTGAGGCAACAGGGCCCGTGATTAAAACAAAGACAGGCGAGATATCTGTGGGTGTACACACGCTGCGCTTACTAACAAAGAGTTTACGGCCAATGCCAACGGAGCTCACTGATAAAGAGCAACGGTTACGCCGTCGCTATGTTGATATGGCAGTGAACCAGGATGTTCGTGAACGCTTTGTGCGCCGCAGTCGTTTTTGGCAGGCAACGCGTGAGTATCTGAATCAGAGCGGATTTATTGAGGTCAATGTGCCTGTGCTGGAGCATACAACCGGTGGTGCTGATGCAAACCCCTTTAGTACGCACATGGATGCATTGGATCAAGACTTCTATCTTCGTATTAGCCATGAACTACCGTTAAAGCGATTGCTTGGTGCTGGGTTCGAAAAAGTATATGATATCGGTCCACGGTTCCGTAACGAAAACTATAGTGATGAGCACCTGCCTGAGCATGTAGCAATGGAGTTTTACTGGGCGTATTGTGACTGGCAGCAGGGTATGAGCTTTATGGAAGGTTTGATGAAGTATGTACTCAAAGAAACATTTGGTACGCTGCAATTCAAACTGGGTAAATTTGATATTGATCTTGAAGACAAATGGGAACAGTGGGATTATGCTGAGACGATTCAGAAGCGCTATGGAATTGACATCTACAACTGCCGTCTAGAAGATATACAAAAGGCTCTGAAGGATAATAATCTTGAGGTAGAGAAGGCTGACAATAAGGCGCGCGGTATCGACAAGCTATGGAAAAAAATCCGCAAAGATGTGGCGGGACCTGTATGGTTGGTCAACACTCCACTCTTTATCAGTCCTTTGGCAAAGCAAAACCCTGACGGTCGCACGACACAGCGCTTTCAGGCAGTGATTGCTGGTAGTGAACTAACCAATGACTTTTCTGAACTGAATGACCCGATTGATCAGCTGAACCGTTTTGTTGAGCAGCAGCAAATGCGTGACGCTGGCGACGAAGAGGCGATGATGTTAGATATTGATTTTGTTGAAATGTTGGAATATGGCATGCCACCTGCGTGTGGTTTCAGCTACAGTGAACGACTATTTTGGATATTCGAGGGGGTGTCGGCGCGCGAAGGTGTGCCATTCCCGCAATTGCGTCACGAGATCGATGAAACAACGAAAGCGGTCTACCCAGACGTAAAACTAACCTAGGAGGCAGTGTGGCACAGGTATATGATTATGCGTATTTCGATGGTAAAATCGGTCCATT
This sequence comes from Candidatus Saccharibacteria bacterium UBA2112, assembly GCA_002331045.1. Taxonomy (GTDB): domain Bacteria; phylum Patescibacteriota; class Saccharimonadia; order Saccharimonadales; family Saccharimonadaceae; genus UBA2112. Next base: position 16,415 of record DCYK01000007.1, on the reverse strand, counting down.
TCGTGAGGCGAATTTGTCAATTGGCAGCTCCGCTGTTCTGTATGGCCTGAGCGTCTACACGGTATTTTATGTGGTACCAGATGATGGTCGGTATCGCGTGTTTCGTCTTGATAAACACTATGACCGTCTACATGCATCGGCAAAGATTATTGGTTTGGAGTGGCCGGAAAAGTTAGATGACGATACATTTCGAAGCGTAATGAGTGATCTGATTGCGGCGAACAAACCGACCAAAGATGTTTTTGTCCGAGTAACGTTACATGCTGACGGATTGGTACCGGGTACACGAGCCAGAGGCGTGCACACTCAACTGAGTGCTTTTGTCTATGCTGCCGAGCCGATTGTCAAGAGGGACGGTGTTCGTCTGAAGACCAGTCAATGGCGCCGGGTACCGGATATTAGTATTCCGTCGCGAGCAAAGGTGAATGGTGCATATGTCAATTCTGTACTGGCACGACAAGATGCATTGGACGCAGGGTATGATGACTGTATTTTTCTCGATCAGGCTGGGCATGTGTGTGAATTATCGGCAGCGAATATCTTTATGGTTCGCGGTGGCGTACTCGTTACACCCGATACCAGTAGTGATTTATTGGAAGGGATTAATCGTCGTGCGATTCTAGAACTTGCGCGTGAACAAGGGGTGAGCGTGGAGGAACGCACTGTTGATTTGACCGAGTTATATATTGCAGATGAAGTGTTTGTTTGTGGTACTTCGGCATTTGTTGCTAGCGTGTCAGAGATAGATGGTCGAGTCGTGGGCAATGGTAAAAGGGGGCCACTAACACAGAAGCTAACAGATCTCCATGCATATGAGCTGAGGAGTGCCGATACTCTATTATAGTATTTACTTTTTGTAAAGCTTATGCTATAATTAAACCATGGTACAAAAACGATCTCACGAAACAAATGACATTCTTGCTCGCGTGCAAGGTTTTCGCGACAATGCAGTTGCTCGCAGAAGCAGCGCAGAGGCAGTTCAGGCCTCAGAAGAGGTTACGGGTCCTATCGATGCGCGTGTATTACGAGCTCGCTTGGATGCAAAGGAGCGTGCGCAGTGGGCAGAGTATAATAGGCAACAGCGTACACAGACACATCGGTTGGCCCCCGGTGAGCGTCCAGATGAATTTCCTGCTGGAAAATTCCCCGCTATTTCCGAAGAAATGCTGGAAGAGGCACAGCCCTTTGCGCCTCCTCGTATCGCAAGATATCAAGGACAATCAGCAGAAGTAAACTTTGGTGCGCAATCACCCTATGATGCAAATCCTACTGAAAAGATGCAGAGTTCGAATCCGATTAGTGAGAGCTTGCAACGTATTATCGATGACTTTGGGTTTTTAAATCGTGATCCATATCGACAACCGCTGAGTGAAGAAGAACTCATGCGAAATACGAAAGCTAATATTGACAACGCGCAGGCGATGTTGGCGCAGAAAACAGATGAGCGCTCTAGGGAATGGAACGATCGTTTATCGCAATTGAAAGAGCAGCTTCGTGGCACTGATAGAGCAGTTATTCTGCAAACGATTGGTCGCGCAATAGATGAATTACAGTAATACATTCTTCTAAAATAGAGCTAGTAATATTCAAAACAGCCCGGTCTACGGGCTGTTTTTGTCGCGGAGTACGAGTATGTTTTATTGTACAACTTCGTTAATGTCGTCGGCATTGTCGACCATTTCACCAACGGCGATATCGATATTATCTTGAACAATTTCCTGATAGTTCGGTACATGCGTAACAATCCAATCACCGAGCTCGTCATCACTGCCATTTTTTTGCAGCTTGACTAATTCTTCTAACTCTTTGTCATCCAGCGATTCGGTAATTTCTGCACCGATCATTTCCTCAATACGCTCGTTGAGGTGGGTGAGTAGTGAGTCTGCATCGGTATCTTTCACTTCAATACCGAGATCAGTCAGCATTTGCTTGGTAACGTATTGTTGCATGTGTATATTCCTCTATTATTTATTCACTAAGTATACCATTTTATAGGGTAACGTTCATGCTATGAACGTTTAGGTTGGCGGTATTTTTTGCAGCGGCGCTACTTGCTTTTGCATATTCATGCATACCTTTGACGTATGCTTTAGTGCCGCGTCCTAGTCGTGCAACTGAACGGCCTAGTTGTTTTGTGCGACTCGTGTCCCAGTATTCACGGGCAGTGGTACTGGTGGATTCGAAGAAGGCGATGCCTTGTTCTTTTAGTGCTTTACGAGCTGCACGGCGTCGTTGTGTACGCTCATTGGCTTTACGGTGCTTTCCGCGGACTTCACCGCGACGTTTTTCTACTTCGGCTGCGAGATCAATATTTGATTCAGGGGTATGTTCGTCCTCTTTGAATGAGTTAACGTAGTCCATTACTTCTTTTTCGCGACGTTCCTGTGTTCGCTTAGCTCGCTCTTTGGCTCGTTGTTCTGCCCGTGTACGGGCAGCATCACGTCGTTCGAGGTAGGTAATACGGATATCCTGGATTTTGTCGAATGGTTTTTCGATAGCATTACCGATCGTATCAGTTGCCTTGTCGATACCCTTGACGATGCGTTTTACGCCTTCGACTTCATTCCTTAGACCGGTTTTTCGATATAGTGCGCTACCGATGCGACGCAGTGCTTTTTTCGCAAGTCCTTTACTGCCACCGGCTTTTTCATATTTTTCGGCGCTACTCGTCAAAAACTGTGCGATGCGATTAGCAGAAGAGGCCACGCGGGTAGAGTAATCAACGGCACTCTCCGAGTTGTTGGTTTGCTCGACTGTTGTGTTGGCAGTAGCAGCATCACGTCGTTCATTTTCGGCATACGCTTCGTCTTCCATGTCGGATTCAGCGAGGGCGGCACGTAGTTCATCTAAAGAGTAGAGCTCGCGTGGGTCTTTTGGACGTTCGAGTTTATTCTCCTGTTCGGTGATTTCTTGTTGCTGAGGTTTATTGAGCGTAGGGATTGTCTCGGTGTTTGCTTCGACGGCACGGTGTGCGGAACGTTCACGAGCTTGCGCGCGAGCCGCAGTGATATTTTGAGAAAACGGATCAACCACCGGAACTTCTGAAGGTGCTTCAACGCTATCATTAAGGGCTGCGACATACTCCTCGGCAGTGAGGTTGCCGGAGTTTTCTGCGGTAGTATAGTCAGGCTCTTCTGCGGTGTCGCTGAAGTTATCCTCTATTGCCTTAAATGAATCTAGTTCGTAGTTGGTGAGGCCATCCTTGAGCGTGTCGTGTTGGCCCGAGTTTTCTTCTGGTTGTGATACAGTGGTGAGTTTTTCTGACATATTTATTTTTGGTTGTTAAAGTTATCTTATAAAATATATTAGCATAAGCATTAAAAAAAGTCAATATTGGTGTGTTGCACAGAGCATGTAGGCGGGCAATGTAGTGCGAGCCGGACATTGTTTCCATGGGCCTTATGGTATATTGAAGCTAGTAACAAGTGGAAGAGGGCATATGAAAATTGCAATTTTTGTCGGAAGCCTGCGTAGGGATTCGGTAAACAAGAAATTAGCGCGGAATTTAGAATTGGCTGTACCGGACGATGTGAATGTTGTGTATGTCGACATCCAGCAACCACTGTTTAATGCGGATAATGAGCAAGAAATGCCGCAAAGTGTACAGCAAATGAAAGCGATAGTTGAAGAGGCGGATGGGGTGTTGTTTGTAACGCCGGAATATAACCGCAGTATGCCGGGTGTGTTAAAAAACGCGATTGATTGGGTGTCGCGCCCCGATAACTCTTTTCGAGATAAGCCGGCGGGAATTACTGGTGCAACGTATGGCTCGCTTGGTACGTTGGCAGCTCAAATTAGTTTGTTTCCAGTACTGCACCATCTGGGAATGCGCGTGATGACACGGCCTGAACTGTATTTTAACTTTGCGGGTGATAAATTGGATAGTGGGGGGAAGGTTGTCGATGATTATCACGAACAACTACAGGGTTACATGGATGCTTTTATTCGACATATTCATCACTGTAAGCACTAAGCGTCATGTCCGTATATAAGCAAATTCTCAGAATACGTTGGTACAGTAAATCGTAGTTAAAGACCACCTATATAATGATTAAAGTACGACATGTCACCAAATCGTATGGAGAAGGCGACAATCTATTCACGGCGTTGGATGATGTTACCTTTTCCGTGCCTATCGGCGCGAGTGTCGCGATCGTGGGCAAGAGCGGCTCGGGAAAGAGCACTTTGCTGCATATAATGAGTGGATTGGATCAACCGCAACAGGGCGAAGTGATTGTTGATAATCAAAATATTCTGAGGATGAAACGATCAGCAGTCGATCGCTTTCGTTCGCAGCACATTGGATTTATCTTTCAGAGCTTTCAGGGGGATGCACAGGATACGTGTTATCAGAATGTTAGTTTAGTCTGCGAGATTGCTGATGTGCCTCCTGCGAAGCATCACCGGCGAATCATGCGGGCGCTTGAAGATGTGGAGTTGGCTGAAAAAAAAGATCAACGTGCTTGCGACCTCTCGGGTGGTGAGCAGCAGCGCTTGGCTATCGCTCGTGCTATAGCTAGCAAGCCAAAGATACTATTTGCTGATGAGCCTACGGGAAACCTCGATAGTGTGACGGGAAAGCTAATTGAAGACTTACTATTTCGTTACAATCGAGAGAAAGGAGTGACTCTAGTGCTGGTAACTCATGACCAGGACCTCGCTAAGCGTTGTGACGCCACGATTCATATTGCCGACGGTAAAGTTATTGAGACCGCTGCTGACCTTGACAAGGGGTCAAAGAAGAAGGGCGCTGCTACATGAAGGCTCGTTACTTGATACGGAAGTCAGGACGGACGATTCGGCATAATAGAACGCGGACACTACTGACGAGCTTGGCAGTTGCGGTGAGTGCGTTCGTGCTGACGCTTGCACTTGCGGCGGGTGAGGGGACACGACAGTATTCAGAGAGACTAATTCGTACTAACATTAATCCTCGGGCAATGTTTATTGCAAAAGATAAATTTGCGGCACAGTCTGGTAATAATCAGGGTTCTGCGATGATTGATTACAATCCAGAAACCACAACGAATCAGCAAGGAGAAATTGTTAAACAGTTGGATCAGGATGATATATCGTTTCTTCAGCAGTATCCTCATCTTGAGAATGTACGTCCGCGACCATCATTAGAGATTGAGTATTTGGCGCTTGAGGGGAGCGATAAAAGATTTGTTGCACCAGTTGCAATGTATGATGCAACAATACGATATACATTAGTGAAAGGGAGCCTGCCGCCACTAGGTACCGATATCGCAGATGACGAAATTATCGTACCTCTCCGCTATGCCGAGTTGATGGTAAAACGTGGAGTCATAAAGGATGCTGAGTCGCTCGTAGGCAAAAGAATCACATTAACAGTGACGCGGCCGGTCAACCAGTTGACCGAAGAAGAGATACGGCAAGGACTGAGACGAGGGGGGCCTGAAGCGGTGCAGGAGTTGGCTGAACCGGCAAAAAAGGAGGTGACATTAACAGTACGGGCGCTCTCGGAGAGGCTTTCGTCCTTGTCGAATTCACTGACGGGCGTTATCCAGGTGCCGCCTGGTCCATTGAATGAACTGTATGATTTTAAAACATACGGATCACCTCATTATAAAAAATACGTCTACGCATCAGCGCTTGTGAGTAGGGGTGAAAATCTCAGTGAAGTCGAAGAAGCGCTTGAAGACATAGGTTATCCTTCGATTACGGCTGATGATTTACAGGCGAGACTCTTTGGGATAGTTGGTATTGGCGAGTTAATTGCACTTGGCTTTGGTACGCTCACGTTGATTGCCGCCGTCTTTGGTATCGTGAATACACAGTACATCAGTGTCCTGGAGCGAACCCGACAAATCGGTGCGATGCGAGCACTCGGAATGCGTAGCCGTGATATCGCTCGGCTATTTCGCTATGAGGCGGCATGGATTGGGGCGGTCGGTGGGCTTATTGGTGTGGGAGTTGCCTACATGGTGACATTAGTCGCGAATCCCTTGATTGCTCATTATCTACCGATTGGACGCGGAGAGCGATTGTTGATTTTTCAGCCATTGGATTCACTCGTGGTTGTTACGGTACTGACAGTTATTGCGATTATAGCTGGATATCTACCGGCTCGTCGTGCTGCTCGGCTTGATCCTATAAAAACTCTCCGTCTTGATTAACGCGTCATCTGTTACAATAAAAGTCATGATAGACGTCAGATTAGTACGAGAACATCCCGATCTAGTGGCACAGAATGCGAAGAATAAAGGTTATGACATTGATGTTGCGAGACTAGTTGAGTTAGATGAAGAGCGACGTTCGTTGCAGCAACAGGTTGATGAGCTCCGTGAACGTCGTAATCAAAACGCGGCGACGATGAAGGGTGGGCGGCCTGATCAAGCGACGATTGATGAAGGTAAGCAAATCAAGATTGAACTCGCTGAACGTGAAAGCTATTTGCAGAATACAGATAATGAGTTTTCGACCCTTTTAAAGAGCATCCCCAATATGGCCCTCGAGAGCGTTCCGGTAGGGGCGACGGAGGATGAAAACGTTGTTATCAGGGAAGTAGGCGAAAAACCTCAGTTTGATTTTGTGCCAAAGAGTCATGCTGAAATTGCTGAGGCGAAGGGATGGTTAGATACAGCACGTGCGGTCAAGATTGCCGGTTCGCGTTTTGTTTACGTCAAAGGGGACATGGCACGACTGGAGTTTGCTTTGTGGCAGTTCGGTATCGAAACGTTAACAAACTCTGATATATTGCGCAAAATTGCGGCAGACAATAATCTGAACGTGAGCGATAAGCCGTTTACCCTCGTGTTGCCACCAGCGGTAGCAAAAACGGCGGTGTTCGAGGCGACGGGTCGTCTCAACAAGCAAGAGCAGACTTACAAAATTGAAGATGAGGACTTGTGGCTCAACGCAAGTGCAGAACATACACTCTCACCGATGTATTTGGACGAGATTTTGTCCGAAGCCGAACTACCAATACGCATGGTTGGTTATACAACCGCATTTCGACGCGAAGCGGGAACATATGGCAAGGACACTGAAGGAATTTTTCGCTTGCACCAGTTTAACAAGCTCGAAATGGAGAGTTTTACAACTGCTGACGTCTCGTTAGATGAACACTTATTCCTAGTTGCAATTCAAGAATATCTTATGCAGCAACTTGGTTTGCCGTACCGAGTACTCGAGAAGTGCACCGCAGATATTGGTCGACCCAACGCGAAAGGCGTCGATATTGATGTGTGGCTGCCATCGCAGAAACAGTATCGTGAAACACACACGGCTGATTACATTACCGATTTTCAGGCACGAGCTATGAAAACGCGCGTACGCCGTGAAGCGGGCACCGTGGAACTGGCGCATACTAACGATGCAACGGCGTTCTCGCAGCGTCCGATTATTGGCATCATCGAGAATTGCCAAACCGTAGAGGGCAATGTCCGCATACCAGAGGTATTGCGACCATATCTCGGTGACCGAGAGGTGATATAAACTTTATCCATTACTATCCGTGAAGGCATGTCGTGCTATTGATAGCAAATTCAATTATTCCACCTGAGGCTAGGTGTATAATAAAGATACGATGATTAACTTGGTGACGATTACTGGTGTCAAATATACCGTAGATGAAGCGACAAAAAAGTATGTTGCTCGAAAAATTAGTAGGTTAGATCGATATATGCCGCGTCATGCTCGCCAATCAGCAAGTGCTGAGGTACTACTAAAGGAAGTGAATCGGGCCCATGGCAATAAATATGAAGCGGAAGTGATAATAAAGTTACCCGGTAAAACGATCGTCGCAAAAGATTCCACGGTTAATATACTGGCGGCGGTGGACATAGCAGAGGCGAAGCTCGTGACACAGTTAGAGAAATATAGGGCGGTTCTGAAACGTCGTAAAACGAGCCGTAAGGTGCTTGCACGTCTTAGAGGCGGCACGGCGACGTCAAATGACAAATCATAATTTGTCATTAAAACGACCTGTCTTTTATAGCTGAAATACGCTATAATCGGTACTAGTTATTTCAGACGAAAACGGCAGGAGTAGGGCTATTATATGGTTAGCAGACAAGCAGTCTTGGTAAAAATTTTCGGTGATCCGCAGAAGCGGATTTTGAAAGGTTTGGAGAAAAAAGTCAGCACAATTAATGTGTTGGCTGAAAAATACCACAAAATGTCCAAGCCGGAATTAAAAAAACAGACGGAAGTATTAAAGAAGCGTCTTGCTAAAAAGGGAGCAAAACTCGACGATATTCTACCAGAAGCCTTTGCGTTAGTACGAGAAGCGAGTGATCGTGTGCTTGGCATGCGTCATTTTGACGTCCAATTGATTGGCGGAATCGCACTACATGAGGGTAATGTTGCCGAGATGAAAACAGGTGAAGGAAAAACGTTGGTAGCCACATTGCCTATGTATTTGAATGCACTTGAAGGCAAGGGGGCGCATCTGGTGACGGTGAATGACTACCTTGCGCAGCGCGATGCTGGCTGGATGGGCGAATTGTATCATTTTCTTGGACTTTCAACGGGTATTGTTATTAATGATGCATCTTTTATCTTTGATCCAAGTTACGATAATGAAAAACACGACGATCCGCGTATGCGGAAGTTGCGACCGGTAACTCGTAAGGAAGCATATGCAGCCGACATTACGTATGGTACGAATAATGAGTTCGGTTTTGATTATCTGCGCGACAATATGGTCAATGATGTCGAAGAGCTTCGTCAGCGTGAGTTGCATTTTGCGATCGTTGATGAGGTTGACAGTATCTTGATTGACGAGGCGAGGACGCCGCTCATTATTAGTGCCCCGGCAGCCGAAAATCCCGATAGTTACTATCAGTTTGCGAAAGTGGCAGCCAAACTTGTACCCGATGATTACGTACTAGATGAGAAACGTCGCACGGTTGCGCTGAGTGACCAGGGTGTCGAAAAAGTACAGCGTATGTTGGGAATAAAAAATTTGTACACACCTGGATATGTCCAGTCGGTATACCATATGGATCAGGCGCTGAAGGCACAGACATTGTTCCATCGTGACAAGGACTATGTCGTCACTAATGACGGTGAAGTCATTATTGTCGATGAGCATACTGGTCGTTTGATGCAGGGTCGTCGCTATAATGAAGGACTTCATCAAGCGATTGAGGCGAAAGAAGGTGTTGCGGTACTGCAGGAAAGTATGACACTCGCGACAATTTCATTCCAGAATTACTTCCGTCTCTATAATAAGCTGGCCGGTATGACTGGTACGGCATTTACTGAGGCAGAAGAATTCCAGCAGATCTACAGCCTCGATGTCGTACAAATTCCACCGAATAAGCCGATTGCGCGTATTGACCGAGATGATCTTATCTTTAAAACAGAAAAAGGGAAGTTGAAAGCTGTCGCCGAAGCGATCAAGCGGCACCATGAAGCAGGACGACCAGTGCTAGTAGGAAGTGCCTCGATTACAAAGAATGAATTGATTGCAAACTATCTTCGTAAAGAAGGCATTCAGTACGAAATACTAAATGCCAAGAATAACGAGCGTGAGGCAGCGATTATCGAAAAAGCGGGCGAGAAAGGCGCGATTACCTTAGCAACAAATATTGCCGGACGTGGTACTGATATTAAACTTGGCGAAGGCGTGCGAGAACTTGGTGGTTTGGTGGTGCTAGGCAGCGAACGACATGAGGCGCGACGTATTGATAATCAGCTTCGTGGTCGTGGTGGCCGTCAGGGTGATCCTGGTGAAACGCAGTTTTATGTATCAACCGAAGATGATTTGATGCGTATATTCCAGGGGGAGCGTATTGCGCGATTGATGGATCGTCTAGGTGTTGATGCAGAGACACCGATTCAGAATAAGGCAGTTTCAAAGACGCTCGAAGCGGCGCAAAAACGTGTCGAGGGCTATAACTATGATATTCGCAAAAACGTCGTGCAGTATGACAATGTCATTAATAAGCATCGAAAAGTCGTCTATGTCATGCGGCGTAAGATTCTCGAGGGCGAAACGATTAGGCCAGAGGTTGAGCGATTGTTGCACGAAAAAATTGATTCTCTTGTAGAGTTACCGGCAAAGAACAATCCAAAGTTTGCAGAAGAATTCAGTGCAATGTTCCAGCTGGATGATGAGGAGATTGCTCGGATCGGTGCTGAGAAGCGCGATAAAAAACGACGATTGATGGCGCAAGAAGCTGTCACAAAACTTTATGCGGCAAAAGAAAAGGAGCTAACACCTGAAATCATGCGCAAGATTGAGCGTGATGTCTACTTGCAGGTACTCGATACGCTATGGATGCAACACCTAGAGAATATGCAACATCTTCGTGAGGGAATTCACTGGCGATCTGTTGGTCAGCGTGATCCGTTGGTTGAATATCGCTCTGAGAGTGCCAAGTTGTTTGATAGTCTGCAGGCAACACTGCGTGATGAGGTGCTCGGTGCAGTTATGCGTGTGCGCCCGAGCGATGTCATGGCCTCTGTTGAGGAGGAGCATGAGACCGAACTAACGCGGCTTGCCGAACATTCAGTTGAGCGGGGAGTAAATGAAGTAACTGGCGGTCAGCGCAACCGAGACGATGACTTTACGGTGGCAAAAAAAGCAAAGAGCGATACAAAAACAAAAACAACAGCACGTAAAAAGAAGAAAAAGCAGCGTCAAAATCGTAAAAAGAGCCGAAAGTAGGTAGCTGACCTATGAAGCACACAGTAGAAGAGGTACGATTGAAAAACGGTGCGCGTGGTTTGCTGATTGATGTGCCAGATGCCACGGTGATGAGTTTTCAGTTTCAGTTTCGAGCGGGGAATCGTTATGTTGCAAGCAAAAATATTTATGAAACGGCGCACATTATGGAACATATGGCTTTTGGTGCCAACGCCAGGTTCAAAAGCGAACATGAATTCGAAGCAGAATTTACTAAAAATGGTGCGTATCATAATGCCTATACAAGTGATCTCAGTATGGTCTACGTTGCTGATTGCGCTGATTTTGAGTGGGAGCGGATTTTGGATTTGCAACGTGTATCAATTTGTCAGCCCCGCTTTAACAGCGATGAACTGGAGGCCGAAAAGGGTAATGTACGTAGTGAATTGACTGGTTTCTTGAATAATCACAATCGACTGCTCTGGCCGAAAGTACAGCAACTTTTGGGCGAGGATGTTCTCACATTCAATCAGCGCCTTCGTACAATCCCCCGAGTGAAGCTGCGTCACATCAAAGAGCATCATGCTCGGACGCATACAACCGGCAACATGCGTTTTGTGATTGCAGGGAAACTTCACGGACGAAAAGCAGAGGTGAGACGGCAGCTAGAAGAATGGGAATTACCTCAAGGCGAACGATTTCCGGCACCGCATGATGAATTCCATACTAGTAAACCAACACTAATTCGGCGGAAAGAATCATCGAACCTAACTTTTGCTTGGTCGATGGTGGTGCCGCGCGAATTGGCCGATGAAGAATCAGATGCTATGGATTGTTTGGATCATATTCTGACGGGGACGATGCATTCGCGCATTTATGGTGCGGCGCGCAAGAAAGGTTTGGCATACGGCATGTTTAGCGATACGTCGGTGGGCTTTCATGATTCGTCGTGGGATTTTGGTGGTCAGGTAAACCTAGATACGGCGGGCGAACTGTTTGATATTATCGTGCGAGAACTCCGTGCAGTACTAGACGGCAAACTGACAGAGGCAGAAATCAATGCGGCAAAATCATATGCACTAGGACGTCACCAGATGGGAGCGCAAACGGTATCGCAGATTAGTAACTTCTATACTAATCGCTATTTTGCAGACGATATTGTAAAAGAATATGAAAAAGTACCTGATTCGATTCGGAAAACAACTCGTGAACGCATTATTGCCACGGCACGTGAATTCATTGACTGCAATATCCATGTCCTTGCAGGCGTCAGTGGTGGAGAGCGTAAAGAACTAGTTGCTCTGTATGAAAAACTTTCGCCACTATTCGACCGATCATAATCGGGGTATAATACTAAACATATGAATATAGCGATTCTGGGCTATGGTGTTGAGGGCGAGAGCGTCTATAAGTATTATCGTGCAAAGTATCCAGATGCTCTGTTTACTGTATACGATAACAAGCCAGAGCCAAAAAACACGTTACCTGATGATGTGAAGTTTGTCGGTGGTGTTCATGATTTTAGGGGCATTACGGCGGATCTTGCGATAAAGACACCTGCGATTCCACCTTGGAAAGTTGCCGTGAGCGGTCAGGTGACGACGATGGCGCGTGAGTTTATGAAGATGTGCCCAGCTCCAATTATTGGTGTGACTGGGACTAAGGGCAAAGGAACGACGTGCAGTCTGATTAAGTCAATTCTCGATGCAGATGGTAGAAAGGCGTGGCTCGTTGGTAATATCGGCGTTGGAGCGTTTGATGTTATTGATCAGATTGGACCGGATGACATTGTGGTCTATGAGCTTAGTAGCTTTCAGCTGTGGGATTGTGATAGTAGTCCCCATGTGGCTGTCGTGTTGGGCATTGAGCCTGAGCATTTGGATGTTCATAAAGATCTTGATGATTACATAGAGGCAAAATCACACATTGCCGCCTATCAGTCCGACGACGACATTGTGGTCTATAAAGCTGATAACCAGTTTGCTGTTGATATCGCACGGCGTTCAAGTGGTAATCCGGTGGGGTATCAGCGTCAAGAAGGTGCCCATGTTGAAGGTGACGCATTTTATTATGGTGGACAAAAATTGTGTTCACTGAGTATGCTTCGCTTACCAGGTCGGTATAATCAGGATAATGCATGTGCTGCGATTGAGGCAGTGCGACCATGGGTAAAAGATGGTACAACCATTGGACAAGGTCTGGCGGCATTTAAAGGATTACCACACCGTTTGCAATTGGTGAAGTCAGTGAACGATGTAGCGTATTACGATGATAGCGTTGGGACTACGCCAGGGAGTGCGATTGCCGCACTGTCCTCGTTTGATCAGCAAAAAGTTATTATTCTCGGCGGCTATGACAAAGGAGCTTCGTATGAGGAGCTTGCGAAGGTTATGAAGGAGCAGGATAGTACTATACGCCAGGCAATTCTGATTGGGCATGAAGCTACGGCAATTGAGCGTGCGCTGAGGGACGTAGGATTTTCGCGCTACGACAATATTGGCATGGATGTATCAATGACCGATATTGTCAATAAGGCAGCACAGTACGCACAACCTGGTGATGTTGTGTTGCTCAGTCCTGCCTGTGCCAGTTTTGATATGTTCAAGAATGTCTATGATCGAGGCGATCAATTTATTCAGGCAGTTGAGAAGTTATAGAGAGAAGTGAATCTAGGCGGGCACCGATTGCGTCAGATGGTTCTAGGATCTTTACGCCAGGTCCCGCTGTCCTCTCGATACGGTCTTTTATGTGATGGTAATGCGTACAGCCAAGAACAATAACGTCGGTCTGCCAGCGTTTGATCTCATTAATTGTTGCATGAAGGTCGATTCTTTTTCCTTCACCCTTTTCTATAAGGGAGGCCCATTGGCTGCAATCTGGTTCAATGACGGTGAGGCGTGGAGCCCACTGATTTTTTAGTTGGTGATATCGGTGACTCTTTAGGGTGCTTGGCGTTGCAAATACGGCGATTGCACCGGATTGCGAGAGCCTTGCAGCAGGTTTGATCATTGGTTCGATACCAACAAAGTGTATGTGAGGATGGTGGGCACGGAGGTCTGCGATCGCATTAGTTGTGGCGGTATTGCAAGCAATCACAATCGCGTCACAGTTTGCCTGAAGGAGCGGCTGTATGGCTTTCTCGGTTTTCTGTACGATTTCTGCACGTCGATCAGAGCCGTAGGGAACATTATGACTATCGTTGACGAAGAGGACTTCTACATGCGGAAAAAGTTGCTGGAGCTTATCTGCAACCGCCTTGCCGCCAATACCTGAGTCGAAGACACCAATTCTTATCATTACTTTATTATACTGTACCTTGTTTCTGAGAGATGCGACGAAGTAGCAATAGCAAGAGGAATAGGGACGAGGCGCACGCTTTGTTATAATAGGGCAATATATGCAACCACTGGAGAAACGGGTACAAGCTTTACAGCAAGATGTTGCTACTGCATACGAGCAGTTGGCGATTGATAATAAGGCGAAGCAACTGAAGGTATTAGAGGATGAATTGGCAGTACCAGAGGTCTGGAATAATCCGAGTGATGCTCAGGCGAAAAGCAAGCAGCAAGCAGCATTAGCCGCAACCGTACAGCCATGGCAGGTATTGCGTACGCAAGTGCATGATATTGTTGAGCTTATGAGCTTAGGTGATGATAGTCTGCAGCAGGAATTTGATGAGCAGATTAGTGCGCTCGAGACAGAATTACGTGAGCGCAAGAAAGAGCTGTTGTTTAACGGTAAATATGACAGTCTTGGGGCGATTGTACGGATTAGTGCTGGGGTTGGCGGAACGGATGCGCAAGATTTTGCTGAGATGTTGGAGCGTATGTACTTACGTTGGGCCGAAAATAGCGATATGCACATCACGCAAGATGAACGATCTACTGGCGAGGAGGCGGGGATTAAAACAAGCGTATTTGAGGTGGCTGGTCCGTATGCGTATGGCAAATTACGAAGCGAGAACGGGGTGCATCGCCTGGTGCGGCTGAGCCCTTTTAATAGTGACAATTTGCGCCAAACGAGCTTTGCGCTAGTTGAAGTATTGCCGCAGATTGATACGCCCGATGAGGTTGCAATTGATGATAAAGATCTCAAGGTTGATGTGTACCGAGCTGGCGGGCATGGCGGGCAATCAGTTAATACGACTGATAGTGCGGTACGGGTGACGCATATACCGACCGGAATTGTTGTGGCGATTCAGAATGAACGTAGTCAATTACAGAACAAGGAAACGGCAATGAAGATTTTGCGTTCGAAATTAGCACAGCTGCAAGTAGAACAACATGCTGAATCGATAGCCGATCTTCGTGCCGGTGAATCAGCTAATTGGGGTAGTCAAATCCGCAATTATGTTTTGCATCCCTACACATTGGTGAAAGACACGCGTACAAAATATGAAGAAAAGGATCCCCAAGCAGTACTCGATGGCAAGATTGATGGGTTTATGAATGCCTATCTCGAAGCAAATCTCAGTAACTAGCCAGCTACACAAGAGGTACGGATCGAGAGCAGATTGACAATTTACATGAAATAATATATAGTAATATCATGAAAAGTCCTGAAACAAACAAGCATAGGATTGATATCTCGGAGGGATATCCACTCAGAATGAAGGCAACTGCTGGCGCCGCTGCGGTTGCTGCGGTAGTCGGTTTGTTTGGGACTGGCTGTGGCGAACCGGTGCAAGCGCATGGTCCGCATCCCATTGAAACCACAACAGAAACGATGCCGAATCAAGTTGGTGGTCTGGAAAATCTCTCAACCGAAGAATTAAAGAATTATTTTGAGCAAAATCCTGAAGTAGCGGTACATCATATAGCACATCGCTTTCGTCAGAATGATTGCAAAATTGTAAACATACAAGATCGTGATGAGGTTGAAAGCAGGATGCTTTTACCAGAAAATAAAGAGGTTTTGGTTCAGGTTCAACTTCATCCGACGCGTGAAGGTAGGGTGGCGATGGAAGTGTACGATCAGATAAATAATGACCAAGTGCAGTGGGTTAGTGCGTTATTGTCAACGCATGAAGTGCAGACGCAGGAGGAAAAAAGAGCTGGCAGTACTCCAAATCCTGTCCCGACGAGCAAGACGAGGGGGAGTACTCTCTCTATTGACGAAATGGGTGCCTCTCGACAGGACGATGGCAGCTATCTCTATGATGTGATGATGTACCCAGCCTCTAATGGTCAGGCGAAGGATATTGCCTTTACAGTAAAGACGAGTGCATGGCAAAAGACGGGAGAGGGGAGCCCTGATAGTGTAGAAGAGGGCGCGGTTAGCTGCAATAATGTGGCTTTCTATGCTGCGGAAACAGGCGAGTGGGAACTTGCAGAGTATCCATACGCGTAAAAGGATGGCATCAACCTTTTGGTCGCTAAAAGCCGTTCTTCCATGAGCGTTATGGTATAATATGACAAGTAATGATTCTGTTAGATAGGGTTACGAAATCATACGGACGGGACAATAAAGCGGCGCTGAACCGTATTAGTTTGCATGTTGAGCCGAAGGAATTTGTGATTATTGTGGGTACGAGTGGTGCGGGTAAATCAACGCTTTTAAAGCTCTTAACTCGTGAAGAAAAGCCAACAAGCGGCAAAATCGTTGTTGGTGGGATTGATTATGATTCACTGAAGGATAAACATATTCCATTATTACGACGAAAGATCGGTGTCGTTTTCCAGGACTTTAAATTATTGCCTCAGCGAACGGTATACGAAAACATTGCGTTTGCGCTTGAAATTGCTGGTATGACTGGTCGAGAGATCAAGAGCACTGTGCCAAAAGTTATCGAACTGGTGGGGCTGACGGGCAAAGA
>DCYK01000025.1 GCA_002331045.1 Candidatus Saccharibacteria bacterium UBA2112 | reverse complement strand
GATTATTGCTGCGATTATTATTAAATATGGGGACGGTCTATTTGGCTAGTGTAGTTGGCTTAATGTGCGCATGGGGCACATTGACATGTTCATCGTGTCTCCGTTATATTTAAGCTAGTAATTATCGGTACTGTAAAAAAAGGGGGGGTATGGCAAAAAACACTAAAAAGCAGACGAATCAAGTATGGTATGCGTTAGCAATTGCGCGGCTGTTGCTCGGATTTACGTTTTTATGGGCTTTTATTGATAAGACATTTGGTCTTGGCTATGCTACAACAAGCGAAGCAGCGTGGGTCAATGGTGGCTCGCCAACAACAGGTTTTTTGAAGTTCGGTATTAATCCCGAAGGGCCGTTTGTTGATTACTTTTCAGGCCTTGCTGGCATGATGTGGGTTGATTGGCTGTTTATGCTGGGTCTTTTGGGTATTGGTGTCGCGCTGGTGCTTGGTGTCGGGCTCAAGATTGCGGCTGTTTCGGGTGCTGTGCTGCTGGTCATGATGTGGCTGGCGCTATTGCCACTGGAAAACAATCCGATCGTCGATGATCATATTATCTATGCAGTGATACTCTTTGCGATTGCGATGGCCGAACCGCGTTGGAGTTTGGCCGACTGGTGGCGATCACAAAGCTTCGTCAAAAAGAACAGCTGGCTTTGGTAGTACTTGCATAGCAACAAGGGAGGGCGGTATAATTATATAGACGCCCTCTTTTGTTATGAGGATAGCGGCTATCATCCGTAAAGGTCATCGGGAAGAACAGCGAAAGCCCAGTAGACCCCGACGTGAACGCTACGACAAAGCGGCAACTAAGAGCTAAAAGAATCACTTCTTTTGGAAGTCAGATGGTAACGCCCTGAAGGGGTTCTGACAGACAAAAGAGGTGATTATTTTCAGTTTTAAGGAATAAAATGAGTGAATATATAATCAAACAACCAGTGCCAGAAGATGTTGATGGATTGATCGCAATGCATCAACAATCTTGGCGTGATACATATCCCAATGTGGAGCACGGTATATCACAAGAGTATGTTGACGGCTATATAAAGCGATTTTCTTCTGACGAAGGCAGAGAGAAGCGACTTGGTTATATTCATGAATCGCACAGTAACCCTGATTATTATTTACGAGTTGCAAAGGACGGAGATAGAATAGTTGGCTTTGTTGATGCGCGTCGCGGCGAAATACCAGAGTTGTGCGGGCTGTATGTCGACGCATCAGCTCAAGGTTCGGGACTAGCGCAGCAGATGGCCGAGTCTGCTCTGCGATGGCTTGGTTTGGATCATGATATCAAGTTGGTTGTTGTCGATTATAATCAACGAGCGCAGTCATTTTATAAAAAGCTTGGTTTTAACAAAGTTCCTGGCAGCGAAAAATTTTATAAAAATGAGCCATTGACGGTAATCGAGATGGTGCGAAAAGGAGATCAATAATGAGTGAAATTTTGTCGAATAATTCTGAGTATGAAACGCCGATTCTTCTAGATCGATCGCTTGTTATCGGTCGTCTGCAGGAGTATGGTGTCCCTATCGAGCCTGAGGATTTGGAAGGCTTGGATGAGGATGAGGTGTACGATGCTATTTTGACATACGCGCTACAGGCTGGGGTCGATATGGACGAAATATTACCACAAGTCGCACCCGTGGAATCACGCGACAGAAGTGGGGATGGCCCATGAAGCTGACCGGAACAGAATTTAAAAATAGTGATACTTGTGAAGGGGTAAGTTATTCTCACGAAAGTGCCCGGCACGACATAGCGATCATCACCATTGACGGTCGCTATCCAGAGGAAGGTTGGGCAATGAATGAAACATCCGAGGAGATGGCTGTTGTGATGAATGGCTCGGGCAAGTTAATGATCAAGGATGATGCCGTTGTACGGCTCGAAAAAGGCGATGGCGCCTATGTTCCGGCCGGTGAATGGTTCGCCTGGTCTGGCAACATGACACTTGCGATGTCGTGCTCGCCGCCGTTTTCTGAAGAGCAGTATAGTTGGAAGGAATAGTATGAAGGATCTTTTTGGCAAACTGCAGACTATTGTCGACTCAAGTGAAATCATTATCGATCGCCCAAAGGGCTCAAAACACCCGCGATATGATGCTTATGTATATCCGATGGATTATGGTTACCTGGAGGGTACGAAAAGTCAGGATGGTAGCGGTATCGATGTGTGGGTGGGTTCTGGTGATCGTCGTGTCATTTCAGGAATTCTAGTCATTGCTGATGCGTTAAAGAAGGATAGTGAGATAAAAATCTTGCTCGGCTGTAGTGACGAAGAAGCGCAGACGGCACTCGATAAAAGCAATCGTGGTGAGATGACGGCTATTTTGATGAAAGGAGAAGGCGTATGAAATTCAAATCAGGAACCAGACGACGAGCGATCGAGTACGAAAAAGCACTTGTCGAGTATTGGAAAGAGAACAAGACATTTGAAAAATCGGTCGAACAGCGACCGGCTGATGATGCGTATGTGTTCTATGACGGTCCACCGTTTATCACGGGCGTGCCACATCATGGCACGCTGCTATCCAGCATCGTCAAAGACGCTGTGCCCCGCTACCAAACGATGAAAGGCAAGCGTGTCGAACGTGTATGGGGATGGGATTGTCATGGCTTGCCAGCTGAGGTATTTACCGAAAAGAAACTCGGCATTCATGATCGTCGTGATATTGGTACCAAGATTAGCCTAGAAGAATACATCACCACGGCGCGTGACAATATGGTACAGACGAGCAATCTGTGGAACGATACGATTGATCGTATTGGCCGGTGGGTGGATATGGATAATGCCTATAAAACCATGGACAAAGAATACATGGAATCAATCTGGTGGGCGTTCAAAGAATTGCACTCAAAAGGCAAAATTTACGAAGGCGAACGTGTGCTGATGTACTGTACGCGCGATGCGACGCCACTTTCCAAAGCGGAAGTTACCATGGACGCCGGTGCATATCAGGATGTGACCGATCCGAGCGTGTATGTGAAGTTTAAACTGGCAAGTAATAAAAAACGAAGATTATTAAAAAAAGACGCAAAAGTTCTGTTCGTCTGCTACGGCAATGTTGCTCGTTCACAAATTGCTCAAGCTGCTTATGATTTCTATCTTGGCAAAAAAATTGCCGATAGTGCGGGGACTGGCGTAGACAAAGTTCGTTCGCATTTGCGCACAATCAGTGCATATGCAGATGAGGTTAACTCCGAGGGTAGCGAGTACAGTACAACAAAAATTGTCAAAGAGATATATGGTATTGATATCAGTGGTTACACTCGTGACCAGCTTAGGCCAGAGATGCTGAAACAGTATGATCTGGTGGTTAACATTGCTGAACGCGATCAAACCCCGGACTGGCTAGTGGGCGAAAATGTAGTTTGGTGGGATATTCGTGATCCTGGCAAGGAAGAAGATGTATGGCAGGCAGTTTACGATGTTGTTAATCCAATCAACGAAAGGGTAAAACAATTAGCAGAGTTCGGCTCGACATCGAATGATGCTGATAGTATTTATTTGCTTGCTTGGACAACCACTCCATGGACGCTACCAGCAAATACTGCCCTTGCAGTTGGTGAGGATATTGACTATGTCGAGGTCGAGCTGAACGGTGAGCGGCTGATTCTTGCAAAAGATTTGGTTGAGAAAGTGTTGACCGATGAAAAACATCAACTGCTGGAATATAAAGTGATTCGCGAGCTAAAGGGCAAGGAACTTGTAGGTAAATCTTACGAACCACTCATGCCTATACCAGATGGTATGAGCTACACGTCTATCGGACGAAATAATGTATCCAAAAACAATGCTGTGCTCGTATCCGACATGTACCGTGTGCATGCGGCCGATTATGTCTCGACCGAGTCTGGTACCGGTATCGTGCACATCGCGCCGATGTACGGTGAAGATGATTACGAATTGGCCAAGTCCGAGAGCTTTCCTGGGTTTCATGCCGTCGACGAAAGCGGATTTTATTTCGCGCCTGTAGCGGATGCGTTGAAGAAAATGATGCCATGGCGCGCTGAGGATGAAAGTTTGAATATTTGGGAGGTTAATAAAGACCTTGCCAAAGCCTTCAAGCAGCAAGGTCTTGTCTGGAAGATTGATTTTATCCGTCACCAATACCCACATTGTCATCGCTGCGGTACGAAGTTAATGTACCGTGCACATCCCAGCTGGTTCTTTGATGTGCAGGGGCAGAAGGAACTGATGCTCGACAAAAATGATGAACAAATTAATTGGTTCCCGGAGCACTTAAAGCATGGTCGATTCGAGAAAAATATCGAGCAGGCGCCCGACTGGAATTTGAGCCGTGATCGCTTTTGGGCGACAGCCATGCCGGTATGGGAGGGCAAAGACAGCGACGGTAACAAACGTCAAATCGTTGTTGGTAGTTATGACGAGTTGACGGAACTAAGCGGTCAGCGGCTAGATGATTATCATCGCCCATGGGTGGATGATATCGAATTTGATAAAGACGGCGTGCATTACAAGCGCATCGACAAAGTGATTGACGGTTGGTTCGAGAGTGGTAGCATGCCATTCGCTCAGTTCCACTATCCGTTTGAGAACAAAGAAAAGTTTGAGGCGAATTTCCCGGGCGATTTCATAGTTGAATACATTGGCCAGGTACGCGCATGGTTTTACTACATGCACGTCGTGAGTGTCGGTTTGTTTAGTGAGAGTTCGTTCCGCAATGTTATTACGACCGGTACGCTAGCGGGCAATGACGGTCGTAAAATGAGTAAAAGCTACGGTAACTTTACTGATCCGAATGAACTAATGGACCAGTATTCGGCTGATAGTTTGCGGTTCTTATTACTAAGTTCACCGGTACTGAATGGCGAAGACTTTGCACTGCAAGATAAAGATGTTGGTGATGTGGCGCGGAAGCTGTCGATGATCTGGAATATGTACGATTTCTTCACGATGTATGCAGAGGTGGATGGTTGGGAATTCGATTCAACAAAACCATTGATACTGGCCCCGAAGGAGCTGACGAATCCCCTCGACAAATGGATTGTTAGTCGCGTACACCAACTCAATAAGCATGTGACTGAACATATGGACGAGTATGATATTCCGCTTGTGATGAGTGAATTTATGCCCTTCATTGATGATGCATCAAATTGGTTCGTTCGGCGTAGCCGCAGACGCTTTTGGAAGAGTGAAGATGATGGAGATAAAGCGGATGCTTATCGAACATTGCACTATGTATTAATGAAACTGGCGGTTATCATGGCACCGTTTACGCCATTTTTGAGCGAGGAGTTGTATCAGAAATTAGGCGGTGGCAACGAATCGGTGCACTTACTCGATTGGCCGACAAATCATAGTGTGGATCAGCAAGTGCTGATCGAGATGGCAACAGTGCGCGAATATGTGAATCAGGCTTTGAGCTTGCGCGCACAAGAGCGACTGAAGATTCGTCAACCGCTCGCAAGTGTGACGGTGCCAACACTTGGTGAAACAGTTAACTTTGAAGATATATTGACCGAAGAGCTCAATGTTAAAAAAGTTGTTCAGGGCGAAAAGCTAATGCTCGACTTTGCCATTACACCTGAACTGAAGCGGGAAGGGTTAATGCGTGAAGTAGTTCGCCATGTGCAAAAAGCGCGCAAAGATGCCGGGCTGAATGTTGACGATCGTATAATTCTGGCGCTGATGGTCAAGCCTGATAATGCGTTAGAGCTCGAAAAAGCTATTGAAGAGTACAGTGATGCGATTGCCGAAGAAACACTGACCGCAAACTATGGTGATGTGCAGGAGGGCTACGACACGATAGTAAATGTGGAAGGGGGTGAGCTTCGTATATGTCTCAAGAAGGCATAAATCGACCACTTGTTGGGATTGGTGTATTTGTCTTTCGCAAGGGCAAATTTATGATGGGATGGCGCAAATCGTCACACGGTGCGAACACCTGGACGCTCCCCGGTGGACATATGGAATTTGGAGAGTCGCCTGAGGAGACGGCGGTACGCGAAGTCATGGAAGAGACCGGAATGACAATCAAGAATGTTCGATTTGGCGCGATAACTAATGATTTTTTTGAAAATGACAACAAACACTATGTAACCATATGGATGATGAGTGATTGGGAGTCGGGCGAACCGACCATTACTGAGCCGGATAAGACAGTCGATCAGCGGTGGTATGATTTTGACACGTTACCTGATCCGCTATTTCCTTCGTGGAATCAGCTGCCCAATAGTGGATTTCTGCCGATTCTAAGGGAAGAACTTGCGCGTACAAAATGACAGACCTTACATTCTTGCGTGAATCAGCCGAGATTGTAGCACCGCGCCTACTTGGATGTATTTTAGAGCGAAGAGTTGATGGCAAGACGCTTCGTGTCAAAATCGTTGAGACGGAGGCATATGACCAGAATGATGCGGCCAGTCACAGTTATCGTGGGCGGACGTCGCGTACAGACGTGATGTTCGGGCCGTCCGGTCGGTTGTATGTTTATTTTACCTACGGTATGCATTATTGTTGCAATGTCGTCGTGGGGCCACGCGATTATGGTGCAGCAGTGCTGATCCGTGCAGTCGAGCCGCTTTTCGGAGTAGGTAGCATCGAAAAACGTCGCGGCAAAACAGGTGTCGAGGCGACGAACGGTCCAGCTAAACTATGTCAAGCATTGGCGATCGACAAAGCAATGAATGGTCATAATCTTCATACGGGTACACTTCGATTGATAGTTCAGGGTGCATTGCCATCGAGCGCGATTACACAGACGACGCGCATCGGTATCTCGCAGGCGGCAGATATACCGTGGCGGTTTTATATTACCGGTAATCCTTTCGTCTCGAAAAGGTAGTACATCAGCATTGTCACAGCTCATATTAAGGTAGATCCTCAATAATAAAGACACAGAGGAGGAAAATTCATGAGCGACCAAACGACGATGCAAAATCCCGCAAAGCAATATTCAAAGGCCCAAGGGCAGGGTGATGGTACATTACAGCCCGAGCCGGGATCAGACACAACTCTTAACCCACGGCCTGATCATGGTGAAAGTAGCTACAAAGGTCTAGGGCGGCTCAAGGGGCGCAAGGCATTAATCACAGGTGGTGACTCTGGGATTGGCGCAGCCGTGGCGATAGCCTATGCGCGCGAAGGAGCCGACGTTGCGATTAGCTATTTACCCGAGGAAGAGGAGGATGCGAAAAAGATCCTGAAGCTTATCGAAGAAGCTGGACAAAAAGCGCTTGCCTTGCCAGGTGACATCAAAAATGAGAAAACGTGTAAAGAAATCGTCCAAAAGACCGTTGATACGTTTGGCGCAATAGATATCCTCGTCAATAACGCTGGCAAGCAAGAGTTTGTCGGGGAGTTACAGGATGTCACCAGTGAGCAGTTCCAGCACACCTTCCAGACAAATGTTTTTGCAATGTTTTGGATCACGCAGGCTGCGGTGCCCCATATGCCGGAGGGTGCAAGTATTATTAATACCACATCAATCCAATCATATCAGCCGTCACCGGGGCTACTGGATTATGCCTCAACGAAAGGTGCGATTACCTCGTTCACAAAGAGTTTGGCGAAGATGCTTGCTGATAAGGGTATTCGTGTGAATGCTGTCGCTCCAGGACCAATATGGACGCCGCTGCAACCAAGTCATGGCCAGCCGCCAGAGAAGTTGCAGCAATTTGGTGAAAACACGCCTCTCGGTAGGGCGGGGCAACCAGCCGAAGTCGCACCATCGTATGTCTTTTTGGCAAGTCAAGAGTCGAGCTATATTACAGCTGAAGTGATCGGCGTAACAGGAGGTCATCATCTGCCGTAGCTATTGACTTATATAATTGCTTATGCTATTGTAATAATACAAAA
>DCYK01000050.1 GCA_002331045.1 Candidatus Saccharibacteria bacterium UBA2112 | reverse complement strand
AAAAGCCTCAATATCGCCAGGTTGATCAGCACCAAGCTCTTGCACAATCACATCGACATCTGTCGGTTGCAAAATTCGCTCCTTGGCACGTTTTAATGCTCGGCGCCACTCCCCAAAACTACGGACATTTTCAGGATATGGCACGCCAAGGATCGCAAGGGGCACACTCATGTCAGTATTATGATTACCTTCATGCAGCCGTACACGATACCGCTGGGATAAGACAGTTGCGATTGCCGTTTTGGTACTCGTCTTGCCGACACTACCTGTAACGACAATTAGCTTTACTTCGGGGTGAGCCTGGAAATACGCTCCTACCGCTTCTTCTAGTTTGCGTTTTATTCGTGCCTTGTATTTGTCTCGCAGTGCTTTAAACATTAGTGTCATTATAGCATCTTGCATAGATATCACTTGCACATTTAAAAGCGTTTATGCATACTATGTGTAGTGCTGGTGCGCACATGGGGCGAACCCAAAGCGCGTATAACACAAACATTCATCACGCGAATCCACCCGCCCCAGGGTGGGCGCGCAACAGCAAACATATGAATCTCACCCTGGTTGCCAGGGTGAGATTTTGTTATGTATAATACTAAAGACCCGAATACAATGAGGGGATATAGCTCAGTTGATTAGAGCGCTGCCATGGCATGGCAGAGGTCCAGGGTTTGAGTCCCTGTATCTCCACCAAAATTATTCCACCAAATCCGAATACAAATACTATCCTCTAGTATTTCACACAATGATGTGCTTTAATAAAGGCGTTCAGAAGTTTGCGTCGAAATACATGTTCCTCATTGGATACTTGGTAACTCCGCAGTGGTCGATCTGAAGAAACAGTAATCAATGAGAAGCATATATACATGGCATCACAGAACCTATTCATCGGTAGTATTGCATTTGCAACAACTGACGACAGCCTAAAAGCTCACTTCGAGCAAATCGGTCCCGTCGCCAGCGCACGTGTTATTACCGATCGCGAAACTGGTCGTTCAAAAGGCTTTGGATTTGTTGAATTCGAAAACGATGACGACAATCAAAAAGCTATTGATCAGCTAAACGGCTCGGAATTGGACGGTCGTCCAATTAACGTTAGCCTCGCGCGACCAAAAGAAGACCGACGCTAAACGCAGTAAGTCCAAAAAACACCCTCACACGAGGGTGTTTTTTGTATAGCAACAACATAACAATTTATTGAAACAGCGGCAGTGGTGAATGTACCCAGTCCCAATCAATCCCGAACGCATCGCTTAAAAGTCCATACCCGTTCAAAAGCCAAATTGTCGCCACCACCACCATTGCAGTAAGCAGCCAAAAAACCGCCTTGACTGCTTGGTTCTGTTGCGCAAGCCATGCTTGCCAAGCATCGTATTTATCTTTCGCAAAGTGCAGTATACGCCCCGCCCATTCAAATTCAGTTGATAGAATACCCAATCCCAAAAAAACTGTTACCCATCCCGGTCCAGGATACGGAATCATCGCAATACCAGCGAGTAGTACAATACCGCCCACGATTGCGATACCTGCTTTTTTGATACGACGTTTCATATACCTAGTATAGCAGTATTATTTACCGCTAGCAGTTCGGTTTCACTCACTTATCTTTTGATAGCGTGGTATTTGTGTACCTTCTTTTTCTACCTGCTCAACGAACATAGGATAGGGACGCGCAAAAAGTTTCACATTTGTTTCATACAGCGGCCTATATATTACCATCGGTTCAAGGGTTTCGCTATGCAAAGCAACATCAATCACTTCGTATTCATTCCCCTTATAATGGCGATACCTTCCTCTATCAAGCTGCGGAAGATCTGGCAGATCATTCATCCTATGCTCCTACTCTATGTATCGTTATACCATCACTTAACTGTCGTTCATCATTATCCGAAGGGTGAAAAAGTGCAACTGCACCAACGACACGCGCACGGTGTGATTCATCGTGCTTGAAGCCTGTTTCCTGGATTGCACGTGCACGAAACGCCACCATAGCCGCTTCTATATCAGCGCTGTCTGTGCACGTATCATCGAGAACAATGGCAGCCATTCCCTCAGTGATTCGATCCACGATATGAATATCGTCCGTTTCAGGATCTTTGCGTGCCGGAATATGGGAAATACCGACAATACCAAAGCCTCGTCTTAGTTCCTCTACTAACGGATCGCCCAGATCATTTGCGTTATCCCCGACGGTAACAATCGCATTAAAGTGTGTTTTGGTATCCAGCCCATCATGACCCCTAGGATACTCATTATCTTCCTCAGTAAAGTGCTCAGCCATACAGGTAGCAATGTTAC
Organism: Candidatus Saccharibacteria bacterium UBA2112; assembly: GCA_002331045.1. GTDB lineage: Bacteria > Patescibacteriota > Saccharimonadia > Saccharimonadales > Saccharimonadaceae > UBA2112. The sequence goes on along the minus strand of DCYK01000050.1, from coordinate 5,097 downwards.
GTAATGTCATATCTGTTTGCGGCATCCTGTCAATCATACTTACTGATATTATATATTTCCTGTATTTTTTCAACTTTTCCTATGCAGCACCGATCATTTTTAACAACTCAGTCTCACTGATAACCTTAGTTCCATACATTTCTGCCTTTTTCAATTTACTCCCACCAACCTTACCGCCCGCCACTAGATACGTCGTATCTTTCGCGACACTCGTCTGAAATGTACCACCGAGTGTACGGATCTTTTCAGCAGCCATATCCCGTCCCATTGCTTGCAAGGTACCTGTAATAACGAAGCTTTTTCCTGTAAGCTTCCCCGATTTTCTCTTGTAATATGGCCTGACATCCAGTCGCTCAAACTTATCAAGAAGCTTTTCATTATCCTCGTCAGCGAACCATGCCATAATCGATTCGGCAACGACCGTTCCAACCCCCTCCACTGCAGCCAGTTCATCAAACGTAGCACGTTGCAATGCTCTTATTGATTCAAATTTATTCGCAAGATCAATTGCCGTTTGTGCTCCGACGTGTCGTATTCCAAGCCCAAGAATAAATTTTTCCAGTGGTGGTTTTCTTTTTGCCTGAATCGCATCGATTAGTTTGTTTGCTGAGATTTCCGCAAACCGATCAAGCTGCAACAAGTCATTAACCTTCAGCGTGTAAATATCTGCAACATCCTGCACCAAACCGGCATCAACGAGCGCATTTACATTTTTTTTACCGAGTGTATCGATATCGAGCGCACTCTTGGAAGCATAATATTCGAGTGATCGCCGAAGTATCAAATCTCCGCTCACACCCTTCACGCGATACACTACATCTTTCCCCTGCCTTTCAAATTGAAGCTCGGGATATTGTTCAGCAAGGGCATCCTCATAGTGAAACTTCTTTGCGCCCTTCGGACGCAGTTCCTTTACGACGCTTTCAACTTGTGGAATGATGTCGCCCGCCTTGAAAATAACGACCGTGTCACCAATGCGTACATCGAGCCGTGCAATTTCGTCAGCATTATGTAAGCTAGCATGCTGCACTGTTGTACCTGCAACGACCACGGGGTCGAATACGGCGACTGGTGTAGCAGCACCCGTTCGTCCAATACTTATAACAATATCTTTGACAATTGTCGTCGCCTGCTCGGCGGCATACTTGTACGCTACCGCTGCTCGCGGTTGCTTACCAACAATTCCAAGATCACGAAATTGTTGGCGATCATTTACCTTTATCACCAGACCGTCCGTGTTGAACGGTAGGTCGTGCCGTATTTCACCGACATGGTCGACGAACTGCATAACATCATGCAGCGACGTGAATACTCGCGCTTCCTTGTTTCGCACTATTCCTAATGCAGACAATGTCTCGTAGGCAAACAAGTTTGTTGGAACCTCTGCCGGATCATCACGCAGTAGGTCGTAAGCACGAAAATGCAACGGACGAGCTGCAACTAGTTTTGGGTCAAGCTGACGAATCGTACCTGCAGCTAAGTTGCGAGGGTTGGCGAATGGCTGCTCGCCAGCTTTTTCGCGGGCCGCGTTTAATTTTGCAAAATCTTTTTTCAGCATCACAATCTCACCGCGAACCTCTGTACGTCCGACCAAAAAATGTTCATACCCTTTTTCGCGTCGCAATCGTAATGGCACATTCGCAATCGTTCGCACATTGTTTGTCACATCTTCACCAATATAGCTATCACCTCGCGTAATCGCTTGGGTAAAAAGACCATCTTGATATATCAACGCACACCCGAGCCCGTCCATTTTTATATCAGCAAAAAATTCGTGCGTACGTCCAGGGAGGAGCTTATCCATGCGCTGCACCCACGCCTCAACCTCTGCACGATCAAACACATCATTAAGTGAAAGCATCCGGCTACTGTGCTGTACTTTGGCGAAACCACCTTTTAGTTCGTTCCCTACCCGCTGCGTTATACTATCCGCCGTAATAAGCTCGGGATGTTCTGCTTCTAGTCTTTTTAGTTCACTAAACAATCCATCATATACGGCATCGCTTACTGTCGGAGTATCTAATACATGATATTCATAATTGTACTGCTCAAGTAGTTTTCGTAGTTCTGCAATACGCTGCTTAGGCTGGGGATGTGTCATCATCAACAAGTCTCCGATACAGTAGGTAGATATAACTTGTGGCAAAAATCACCGTCACCGAACTCAGTCCAAATATCACTAATGGCACAAGCGGGAACCAGTTCACGGCAGGCACAAGATTTTTCAACCAGTCATCAAATAGAATAATTGGTATCACCAATACTATCCACGTCATAACAACAATAAAGCCAAGCCAAAGGAGTCGAAAAAGCACGCGTAATCGTCGGCCTACGATAATATCACCCGCCGCCCTCACCGCGTTCATCGGATACATTCCCGGCAGCGTTACGATTATAAGTGCAATAATACTACTCATAATCCAATAGAGCGAGGCTAAAACAATCATTCCTATTCCCGCAAGTGCCAAAACCGCCGCCGCACCATTTTCGATAAGACCCGACACTCTTGCTGCATCATATGCGATCAAAGCAATAGCTGCCGGCAGTAACTGAACAAGAATGATAAAGCTAATAATCACCGTTGCTAAAATGGGCGATCCACTACTATACAACGCATCCCGCACTTTTGGCTGATGCCCAGCCAGTATATTACGCAGCAGCCAAATCACGGTCAGCCAGATCAAAAAGAATGCCAAGCCGTTAAGCACAGACTGTGCCTGAGTGAGATTTGGGGACAGACCGGCAGTGACTGTCGTCAAAAGCAGTATACCCGCCTGGTTCACCGCACCGAAGTTACCTTCAAACAAATCACCGCTACTTTGCTTGAGAGCTGTAGCCAAGGTATTGTAGCTATCCTGAGCACCAAATCCACTAATAACTACGATAATAGCTACATACACTACCGCCAAGATGCCAAATGTCTTCTTATTTTTCCATAATATATTCCGAACACTATTCGTAAATGACCAATAGCCAGCAATACGAAAAGAACGCTTGTAGTCACGACGATGTGATAGTCGGAATGATCGATGGGGGCGACGGGCCAAAAAGTTTTTCATTCGTTGTCTTATTGCGCCAAAGCGCTTTTTTCCCCAGCCCACAAAAGGATTGGTTTTTGCAAGCGGCTTTATTTTGCCACGGCTCGTCTTTGCCGGCTCTGCAGATTTCTTTCTTGCTGTACTTTTTCTTTTCGCCATACCGTGTCGTCACTAAAACTTTGCTGCGTTTTTGCGTAGTCTTTTTATTCGTTCATCAAGTGGCGGATGAGTGCTAAACATTGATGAAAAAGCACCGGATTTTAATGGATTATTCAAAAAAAGGTGTGCCGTTGATGAACTTTGTCGTTTCATCGGTTTACCATAGTGTTTCAATTTCTCCAGAGCACTTGCTAAGCCTTCGGAATCACGGGTGGTTAGGGCGCCTGTCGCATCGGCAAGATATTCACGCTGACGACTAACGGCCATCTGGATCAACGCTGCCATGATTGGCGCGAGGATGATCAGTACGACGCCGACAATAATAATGACCGGGTTTGCATTTCGATCACGATCACCGCCAAAGAACATCATATGCAATGCGATATCGGATAATAAACCAATCGCACTCACCAACCCAAAAGCGATCATACTGACACGGATATCGTAGTTCTTCACATGCCCCATCTCATGTGCCATGACTCCCTCGAGTTCGCGATCGTCCATAATATCCATTAGACCCGTAGTCGCAGCCACTAATGCCTTTTGCGGGTTGCGTCCGGTCGCGAATGCATTTGGCGCAGGATCGTTAATAACATACACCTTCGGCATGGGCATACCTGTAGTAATCGATAGGTTCTCGACAATACGATAAAGCCGAGGATTGTCTTTTTTCTGAATTTCATGAGCACCGGTCATCGCAACCGCTAATTTACTTGCGGCGTAGTATTGAATCAGAGCATATACCAATGCCCCACCAATCACCCACAGTGCTATCGAAGTATTACCGAAGTACAGGCTGGCGACATACCCAATTGCAGCAAACAACCCAACAAAGGCTGCCATGATCAAAACCGTATTGCGTTTGTTCGCTCCAATCGCGCCGTACATTTTTTCTCCTCGGTATTACTTATTAAAATCAACGTCGACAGGCTTGTTGACAGTTTTTCGTTCGCTCTCTTCAACGTCAAAGAACTCCCGTTCTTTGAACCCAAGCATGCCAGCAAATAGATTATTTGGAAATAGTTGAATTTTCGTGTTGAGATCACGTACACCACCGTTATAAAAACGTCGTGCAGCCTGGATCTTATCTTCGGTATCAACCAGCTCAGCCTGAAGCTCGCTAAAGTTTTGGCTTGCCTTAAGATCTGGATAAGCTTCAGCAACGGCAAAGATACTTTTGAGCGCTTCCTCTAGCATATTGTCGGCCTTTGCCGCATCTTTTGGTGACTGCGCATTCATCACTTCGGTTCGTGCTTTTGTTACTTCCTCAAAGACGCCCTTTTCGTGCTTGGCATAACCCTTGACAGTATTAACGAGGTTTGGAATCAAATCAGCACGACGTTTTAGCTGTACAGTAATGTCGCTCCATGCTTCGTCAACGCGAATTTTGAGCTTCACGAGCGCGTTGTACGTTACCCACAGAAATAGCGCAACAACAACGATGATTCCGCCGATGACTAATAATGTTATATCCATTGTTTTCCCCTTCGGTTCGATTTACATTAACACCCATAATTATAGCAAAAAACACATTCAAAAGCGATACTACATGTATACTTGAATAAATCTCTGACCTCTAGTAGAATATACCAGTCAACCAACTTTACGGCTCTTTAGCTCAGTTGGTAGAGCAGAGGCCTGAAGAGCCTTGTGTCCCCAGTTCAAGTCTGGGAGGAGCCACCAAGAAAAAATCTCACGTCACGTGGGATTTTTTCTTGGTAAAAGTCTATTCTAGTTGTCCAATAGTACTTGATGCCCCACAACATCATGTACGCGCAGGTAGCGAGCACCAGCCTGAATCGCAATTCGCCCTGCCTCTATATTTGGCTCTAGCTCCATGCGATTTTCACCCAAAAAACGTTTGCGCGAATAACCAATCATCACCTCGCTGTCCGGTACT
>DCYK01000048.1 GCA_002331045.1 Candidatus Saccharibacteria bacterium UBA2112 | reverse complement strand
GTGATTGCGATGGCGATTTATGTGTCCAGCGGCGCCGCACAGCTAGACATTAGCCGTCCAGGCTATCAATCGGTTCAGGACCAAGTCGATACGACCACATTCGAAAGTTTTCCATCGACTGGTAGCGTTGATACTGAAACGATTGACGACTTTTTGGAACTATACGACAAGCAGACAGGGCGGGTTGATAGTAACGATGTCTTCTCTGAGGATGCACTGGCAGACAAAGCATTAGGTATCGATGCACCATAAGATTCAGAGGTAACAATGCAGCAAGTGAACCCAGATGAGTTTGTGATAACGCGAAAACGCAAAAAATATAAATTTGCACTATTTGCTAATTCGCCACTCTGTTTCGAGCTGGGGGAATGGAAGAAACGACCAGTGGATACAATTGAATTAGGAGCAGGGACGGCGTTATTTTCGGTTGAACTAGCGACGCGCCATCCAGGCAAGACATTTGTGGCGATTGATGTCAAAGGTGATCGTTTGCAAAAAGGTGCGCGCGAGGCCCAGGAGCGACAACTGCAGAATATTTGGTTTGTCCGTGCCCGAGCGGATCAGCTGGACCAGGTTGTTCCTGATCGTTCACTGAGTTCACTATGGCTAACGTTTCCTGATCCGTTTCCTCGCGAACGCTCCGAGCGTCGCCGTATGACGCATCCGTATTTTCTGCAGCAGTATCAAAAACTATTGCGTTCAGACGGTGCGTTGTACCTCAAACATGACAACCGTACGTTTTTTGATTGGAGCGTGGAACAGCTACGAAATGAAAAATGGAATGTCGTCGAACTGTCACATGACCTGCATGAATCTGATCTATCGGAAGATTGTAAAATCATGACAACCTACGAACAGCGCTGGCTAGGTGAGGGACTGGCTACTCATTTTGTGCGGGCGGAGCTTGCTGGATAAAGTTCGCGACTTTATCCGTAATATCCTTGGGGTGGGTATATGCAATCGTATTGTAGTTGTTACCAGACACCATGGCTGATAGTTTGTTTTCTGATGTGCGATTGAACAAGCAGAGGATCGGTCGACCAAGCTTTTCGGCATAGGCAAGTTCGTAGCCAACGCCAAGCGATGGGTTAGTGACTTCAGCAATGACTATATCGCAATCATGAATCATCTTTGTGTCGCGTTGATAGATCTGATCGGCTGGCAGTGGACTACCGCCATAGTTGATTGCATCGTTGACAAATACTTCACTCAGCACATCACCGCCTGCCACTTTTATCGCATCAACGATAGCCTGATACAGTGACGTATCACCTCCACCTCGAATAGAGCACGCAAAATACACCTTTGTCATACCGTCAGTATACCATCACGTGTATAAGCAAGTCGCTACCTACTCTGCAATGTTTTTCAATGATGTCGATTAATGACAATTTCACATTAACATGCTATCTTGGAGCTAGACAGGTATCTTAGTTTGAGTCAAATATGGTTGAAATAACAGAAGTAAAACATACTATACAAAAAAATATATTGAGCTTTTTATCGCATCAAAAAACAGCACGATTTCGTGACATGCGTCCAGCGCGGACGGATACAAATCTGTACAGTTATCACCTGACGCAGTTGCTCAAGGCAGGACTTGTCAAAAAAAGCGACGACGGCTACACGCTCGGTACGGCCGGATTGATATATGTGGATCGCGTCAATGCCGAGAAGCTTTTTGTACGGCAACAGCCAAAGATCGTGACAATGTTTGTGATCCAGAACGGCGATGGTGATATTTTGCTGCAACGTCGTAATAAACAGCCATTTATTGATACATGGAATTTACCAAACGGCAAAATGCATAATGATGATGGTAGTGTGTTGGCGGCGGCTCAACGCGAGGCACAGGAAAAGCTCAGTGTAACAGAACAGAAAATGACACATGCGGGTGATTGCTATATCCGTGTCACGCAAGATGGCGAGCAGCTAACACTGACGCTTGCGCATGTCTTTTTGTTTAATCGGGATGATATTGCGACCGACGAGAATACCCAGTGGCTACGCCCGCACAAGCTGGCACAATACGATCTGGCGCCGTGCGTTGACCAGATTATGGCTCGGGCCTTCTTTCGTGATCCGTTCTTTTTTGAGGAATTTGAGCAGAGTTGGTAAAATAAATTGATGAATCTGAACGATTACCAGCAAAAGGCACTAACGACGCTTACAGGTAAGCACTATTATGGTGATGTAACGCCAGAATTGATGGCGCAAGTACTCGGTTTGGCCGACGAAAGCGGAGAAGTACTTGGCAAGTTCAAGAAGCTACTTCGCGATAAGGAGGGCAAGATTAGTGAAGAAGATCGAAAAGAAATTATGAAAGAGGTTGGTGATGTGCTGTGGTATGTCAGTACAGTGACGCATCTGTTGGGCTATACCTTAGATGATCTCGCACAAGCCAATATCGACAAACTTGCTAGTCGCAAGGAACGTGGACAGCTGAAAGGTAGCGGCGATAATCGCTAGTAATTAGCGAGCTTTTTTCGTATCCACCCATCAATTGATCCGGCGCCCATGACGAGTACGAGTGCACCGCGATCGCGGGCTCTTTGGATGTTTTGCCACAAAGTCTCATCCATCTCGGACACAATAATGGCGTCATGATTGGTGACAGTGGCGCTCAGTTCATCAGGGGTGAGGACCGGCAGTGTCGGGTCTTCGCGCGTCAGGTATGTTGGCAACCAGTAAACGGTTTCAGCCAGCTTGAAACAGTCGGTATATTGTGAACGCAGTTCGTGTTGCCGGACATTTTGATGTGGTTGATAGACGAGCACGACTGAGCTACTAAGCTCACGTGCCCATTGCAGGGTCGAGGCCACCTCACTTGGATGATGGCCATAATCACTGTAGAGATTTGTTGCCAGCTTTTCGAAGTGCCGATTGGTACCGGGAAATGCATTGATAGCGGCAACAGCGTCGCCGTGGATACCAAGCCGTTCGATAGCCTTGATGACCTGAGCCGCATTGTGACGATTGTGTTGACCGGCCAATGTTATGGTAGGTATATCACTGTCACCGAGAATTGAAGTATGCGGCATGTCACCAACGCGATTAGCATCGCGGCGCCATAGAATTGTCCAGTCGCTTTGTGCAATAAATTGATGAAAGGCCTGTACGTAGTCATCAGGGGTTGCATAGATGTCTGGGTGATCGTAATCAATCGATGTAATAATTGACAGATGTGGATGGAAGTGCAAGAAGTTTCGATCAAACTCATCGCATTCATAGACGAAATACTCGCTGGCTGGATCATAGTGGCCGCTGGGGCCGAATTGCATCGTGGCACCGACTGAGTAACTGATGGGCATACCGAGTTGCTTGAGTGTCCAGACCATCATGGCAGTTGTCGTGGTCTTGCCATGTGTACCAGTGATGCCGATGAGTTTCAGGTTTTTGTCGGTGATAATCCGCTGCAGCAGTTCGTCACGTTTTGAGGTGCGAATGCCAAGTGACTGTGCGGTAACTAGCTCGGGATGGTTTTCGGGAATTCCGGCTGTATATACAAACCAGTCGATGGGTTGTTGCTCGTGAACGCTACGCAGATGCGATCCCGATTGATCGTAACTGATGGTGACGCCGCGACTCTCTAGAAAAGAGGTGACAATCCCTTTGTTTTTGTCGGATCCTTGTACCTCGTAGCCCGCATCGAGGGCAATTTCGGCAAGCGGGCCAATACCAACACCACCAATACCGCAAAAATAGATATTCATACGGTATCAGTATACGATAATTTCCCTGACGCTACCATGCTATACTGGGAACAGTAAACGGTGGGAATCGTGGCAAACAACCAAGGAGTGAAACGTAGTATCAGGCGGCTTCAGCATGTCAAGACATGGCAATTGCTGATATTGCTGGTATTGTTTGGCTTCTTGGCAGCGACATTTCTACGTCTCAATAACATCGGCATGGTCCAGCGGCGCGAGGCGGTATTGGTTGCTGATAGACAGGGTGACCCCGAGCAAATTAAAAGTCGGTTGTTTGATTTGCAGCGGTTTGTCACCTCACATATGAATACTAGTATGGGAACGATTTACCTGGAAAGCCAATACAATCGTGATAGCCAAGAGATTATTAATCAGGCGGGGCAAGGGAACAATCCTAATGGGAATATTTATAAAAAGGCGCAGGAAGTTTGTGCGCCGCGCTTTACGAGTTATTCACAGGCATATCTGCAATGTACAGTAGACTATTTGGAGCGCTATAACCCATCGGGTGAACTGCGCTCGACGGTGAAATTACCAAAGCCAGAAGCCTATAGTCATAGCTTTGCTTCCCCTCTGTGGTCGTCAGATTTCGCTGGCTGGTCGGTCCTCGGATGCCTGTTGATAATCGTCATGATCATCGCTCGTTTTATTGGTCTGGCGATACTGCGGTTAATCCTGAAAATACGCAACAGATAGCCAAAGGTGTTGACACGGCGAGCGCAACGCTGTAATCTTACACCTGTATAGCATTAAAGGAGGTATAAGACCAATGGCTTACAGTCACACTAACTCTAAGGGTGTAACATACTATCTGCACAAAACAACCGTAACACTGCGAGGTGGCAAACCACAGACAATCTACTTCTTCGCAAAGGTTGAAAAGAACGAAAAGGGTGAACCAACTGATCTTCCTGAAGATCGTGTAGTAAAAGAGAATCCACGTAACGGTTTCTTGACTATCTCAAAGAAAAAATAATACGATATCGTATGTTTTCCAAACCGTCTCTGTCAGGAGGCGGTTTGTGTTTGTTGCCGAAAAATATAACTGTGGAAAAAGGCTTGCAGCATAAGCATGAATGGTGCTACCATAAGACAAAACAAACAGGTGCCATGACTCCGCGGGGCGTAATAACCCCGCGGAGTTTTAGGTATCGGCCTCTTTGGCATTGCATTAGCATAAGTAATATGGTATAATCAGTACTATGAGTTCCCCGGAACTATTAAAATTTGGCTCAGAATCCTTTTCGGGGTTTATCGATAAGGACGGTAATGTACGGCCTTTTTCTGATATGGCGCCCGCAGAGGTAGATGATGCGCTGATTCATTATGCGCAGACTCGCCATCGTCAATCGCCCTTAGACCAACAGCCTCAACCGCCTTTAGCAGAGTTCCGAACACCTTCTGATCATAAGCCCATGCGACGACGTGCGGTGTCTGGACCGCAATATGGTGACAGTATGAGGATAGAGACTCCTAGTGGTACAGAAGAACATGATCTCGGCTTACCGCTGACGCAAGATGAGAAAGATAGGATGCACAAGTATACGCAAGATTGGAAGCGAATAGGTGACCAGGCAATAAAGAATGGTACCCATGCGGTTCCTGGGGGCGACCAATAAGAAAAGAACCCCGCGCTAGATGGCCGCGGGGTTCTTCTTCGAGCAGTCGATATGACAGCGAGAGAGTGATCGCAGTTTCTAGGGCGGGGTTGGCCTGAAAAGAACGAGGGCCTCCTTGCGCGCCTCGTCAAATGCGTTTTGCCACAATACGACATCATCTTCGAGTTGTCCTTGGGGGTCAACCAATTTGTCGTGGAGGGCTTGGAAGTCGACTGTTCGACTACCATTCTGAACACAGCGATGGGCCGCGTCGAGCATGGCATACAGACATGCCTCGGTTGGTGAGAGTGGCGGCACCTTCTTTTCCTCTCTCGTCTTTTCGCGCTCATCCTTTCCGGTAATGGTGCATCGTTTCAGTAGCGCGTCGTAGCGCTGCCTGAATCTTGGCCCCATACTTTGGTGGTAGATGGTGACTGTCTCGTAAGATTCCACGCTTGAACCTCCTGGATATGTCGATGTGGCTGAAACGAGTAATAGTATTATAAACTATTTATATATATTTTGCAATTCATAATAACTGAGCTAGGGAAGCTGTGGATATTAGACCGAAGTGTCTGTGCTAATGTCGCCGGAACGTAACTGATCGCGTAGTTTCATCCATATCTTTCCCAGTTCGTTACGCCCATCTCGATTTGGTCCCCATCCCCAAAATGCGTCCTTTGTCGAATCTTCGACGATATCAAGATCACCACTGGCGAGTAGTTTTACGAGTACGTACGGATTTTGCAGCAGCTTTTCTTTGCAGATTCCATACATGACATCGACTTTTATGTCATCCCAGTTCTCTGGGGCTTTATCCCCGTTTGCTTTAGCGAGTTTATACGCGTCGTGTGCAGAACGGGCCTCGGCAATTGCTTCGACAAGCTCCGGATCGGTATCAAAAAAGTGTGATGCCTGATAGGCATGTTCAGAGGTGGGCCAGCGTCTCCCTGCATAGTCAACTTGAAAGGAGGCAAAGTTATCAAAGGGATAGAACTCGCGCGGGTAAAAGCCAATAATATCGCCGGAAGTCTCTAGCTGTGGGTCTCGGAATTGTTTTGGTCGTTCCATATGCTTAATATATCAGATTAGCTATCTCTGGTGGGGGCGGTTGGAATCGAACCAACTACCAAAGCGTTATGAGCACCCTGCTCTAACCGATGAGCTACGCCCCCAACTTTGTCCATTTTATCACTATTACGATATAATGGGGAAAACAATGCAAAACAGAAATATCAAACGTCTCATATATCATATTCGTCATGAATACTTGACGTCGAATAACCTCGTTTTAGCGGTGGCGTTAGTCATTGCTATTAGTTGGGCGATCGCCTCAGTACAAGCGGTCGAACGTAACTATCAATTGCAGCGAGTGATAGACCAAAAAAGACGACAGTTACAGCTCGCAGAACTGCAAACGGACAATCTTCAGTACGAGCAACGGTATTACAATAGCGATGAATACAGAATACTCGAACTAAAACGTCGCCTAGGCCTGGCTCAACCGGGTGAAAAAGTATTGATACTGCCGCCCAATTCTGCCAAAGCAAAGAAAATTGATCAGGACGCACAGCCTACGGTCCAGCCTACACCGGTCAAACAACCACCATTCCAGCAGTGGATGGAGTTTTTGTTTGGTGACAAACCAGAGTCAGCACAATAAAAACCTTCCAGCACTGGACGACCAACCCTCTTATGCTACACTATACCTATGTGGGCAACCCGTAAGCACTCCGGCTTCACCATCGTCGAGCTCCTCATCGTTGTTGTTGTCATTGGTATACTGGCAGCGATTGTCATTGTTGCCTATAACGGCATAACAACCCAAGCAAAAAACACCAAGACAATTAGTGCAGTCAATACATGGGTCAAGGCACTGCGGCTGTATGAAGTAGACAAGGGTGGCTTGCCGAATACTAATTCATGTCTCGGTACAACGTCGACCTATTCTGGCGATGGGTATTGTTGGGATGGGACTTCGTGGGATGTTAAGACGAGCTTTTTGAATATGATGGACCCCTATATTAGTAGCTACCCCGAACCTGACACTACGTCGATTCATGAGACGCAACCCCGGCGGGGTGCGTTCTATCAGTATCTCAGTAGTAATGGTAAACATTACATTCGCGTCATGCTTGCCGGGACGAGCGAATGTCCTAGTCTAAATGCTGGACCGCTAGATAACTCTAGTGTCAATGCAAATGGCATATGGTGCAGTTATGCATTAGACTGACATACAGCGTAAGAGCAGAGTAGGTAAGCATTGTTATAACGCACTGAAGATTTGCAAAAAATGCCGTACGGTGATACCATAGGCTTATATATCGCGGGGTGGAGCAGTCTGGTCAGCTCGTGTGGCTCATAACCACAAGGTCGCAGGTTCGAATCCTGCCCCCGCAACCAAGGAAAGACGTCGTCCCTGTGGACGGCGTTTTTCCTTGAGTCTCGACAGTCCTCTATTCTTGCAGTAAAAACCCGTCACCTGCACGCATGCAGATGACGGGTTGGGGCAGGGTGGGAGCTCGAGCTACAGGATTGCGTTTCGTAGCTTATCCCACAAAATGATGCCCGCTCGGCAGTCGAGCTCGTTGATATCCAGCTCAAGCTCAACCACTCCTTGGTCATTGCCACGATGTGCATACATACTCTTCTGTATGGCAGATGCTGGCAGGTCCTTGATGAGTCGCTTGCAACATTGGAGTGCCCGATCCCGGGCTTCCTCTGGGCTCAGCGTTGTTTCAACGTAGTCGGCGGTCGTTGCCTCATGGGTTTTGAAGCTAAAAAACAATTTCACCGTTACTCCTTGGGTAGGGGGGCTGCTTTGAACAAGTAACCGTGTTCTAGATAATATAATTTAAATTATATTGTGTCAAGTAACTTATGATAAGGTTAAGGCGATCAGGAATAGACTATAGTTAACACATTAACTAAGTTTATTGGCGGCGACGCGAATGGCTTCCGACCATGTCAGGAACGCATGTGGCGTTTCGGCAATCTGTGCGGCTGTCATGTCGTGTTTGATTGCCAGCGCCAATTCATGAATTGCCTCGCCGGCGTCTGGCGCCATGACTGTTGCGCCAATCAACACACCTTTTTTGTCAGCAATTAGTTTTACAAAGCCGTTTTTGAAATCGCTCACGTTACTGCGAGCTACAACAGAAAGTGG
>DCYK01000016.1 GCA_002331045.1 Candidatus Saccharibacteria bacterium UBA2112 | reverse complement strand
GAGTTACGAAGTAAACGCAGAAGGCAGCAAGAAGAAAGAGTAAGACAAGCCCTCTCGGCGAATTACGGCGTCAACAGCTCTAGTGCTCCGTCACCGTACCTTTTGTACGGCTTCGTCCGCGCTTCGCTGTTTCCTGGTACTTCATCCGAGATGACTTGCCTTTCGGAAAGGGGATAGACATATGAAGACAGAGATAGAGGTGAAGTTCATTGCTGTTGATATCGATGATATTCGTCAGCGATTGAAGAAACTGGGTGCTGAGTGTGAACAACCTATGCGGTTAATGCGACGCGTATTAATTGAACAACCAGATCACGAGGCAAATCATTCATTTATTCGTATACGTGATCAGGGTGATAAAATCACGCTAACCTTTAAGCGACGCGCAAAAAGAAGTCCTGACAAGATCGATGACACGAAGGAAATTGAGGTAGAGGTAGGTAGTTTTGAGGATACAGTCGAGCTTTTTAAAGAGGCTGGCTGGCCACACAAAACCTATCAGGAAAATCGTCGTGAAACCTGGATGCTTGATGGAGCGGAGGTCGTGATTGACGAGTGGCCGTGGCTATCACCACAAATAGAAATCGAAGCAGAAGATGAGGCAACGGTCCGCGCGGCGGCGGCAAAACTGGGATTTGACTGGAATGACGCATTCTACGGACATATCGATGATGTCTACGAGACCGAGTATACCTTTGCGCCAGGTTTTCGTGGCATTATCGTTTTGCCAGAGGTGCGATTCGAGGATCCCGTACCAGAACAAATGACACCAAAGGAATAGAGTAATCTATGCTTTTTGCGCTGATCTTGACGGTACTAGCAGGCCTCTCGACGCTTATCGGCGGATTCTTGGCAATGCATCGTGCTATGGTGCGCCGTGAGGTTTTGGCGATAGCACTTGGTTTTGCAGCCGGTGCGATGCTACTAGTATCATTTGTTGAGATGATTCCAGTAGCGCAGGAGTCAATCGCGGCCGAATATGAAGGGTGGGCAATGGCGATCACTCTGGGGTCATTCTTTGCCGGGATGGCAATCATTGGGGTAATCGATCGGTTTTTACCGCGGTCGGTCAATCCCAGCAAGCGCGAAGGTCTCGAGAATCAACCGCGTGATGGCCTCAGCAAGCTTGAAACGAAAAATCTCATGCGCAGCGGCCTATTAGTAGCAATCGCCATTGGGCTGCATAACTTTCCCGAGGGACTAGTGACATTTGTTGGTGCCTTGCAGGATCCGCAACTAGGCGTATTACTAGCAGTTGCTATCGCGATTCATAATATTCCCGAAGGCATCGCTGTTGCAGCGCCTGTGTATGCGGCGACACACAGCCGCAGGCAAGCATTCAAGTACACAGCGATTTCCGGTTTTGCCGAACCACTCGGTGCGGTCCTTGGTTATGTATTGTTCGCCGCTATTTTGCCCGAGAGCCTGATTGGGGCACTATTCGCTGGCGTGGCCGGAATGATGGTATTTATCAGCATTGATGAGTTGCTGCCTGCTGCCCGTCGCTATGCAACCTCTGATCATCAGGCAGTCTATGGTACGATCGCTGGCATGGCAGTGATGGCGCTGAGTTTGGTGTTGCTGTACTTCTAAGAGAAAAGGAAAGCCCCCGCGGTCTTCTGGCATCTTGCTGTAGAAGCAGAGATGGAGGAGACTGCGGGGGTAACGCGGACTAGGCCGCAACTGTTCCCGGTGGGAGGGAGCTCGAGCGCCGGACGCGACGACGGTCCTGGTTCAGGACGAGGAGTGTTCCTGTCTCGAGGTGGAAACCGACGAAACCGACAACTTCCGTGCCGTTGACTCTTGCTGTGCCGGGGCGCAGCAAGTAGGTGGCCTCGAAGCCCGGCTCGGAGTACACGTACTCCTCCGGTTCACCGTCGGCGAAGAGCTCAACCTCGTAGGTGGAGCCGGTCATGGTCCGTGCGGTAAATCCGGCTGGCTCGGGCAGCTTTGAGTCGAAAAACTCGATGAATGTGCTCCGGCAGATCAGCGTTGCCATTACCTTGCCCAGCTGCTGGCCGAGGCTTTCGGTGTCTGACATAGGATGGTCCTTCCCATAGGTTCGCACCAGAATAGGTGTATGTTTATTATAGCAACTTTTATTATATATGTCAATCTAATAAGGGGCAAAGGGACTGCTATAATGGGTCATAATGAAAGTTTATGTGACATCGCGCTTCAAGGGTGCCGAAAACAAAAGAGAAATCGAGGCGCTCTGTAAGGCTGTCAAAAACGCGCGGTTAAAGGACTTTAACTTTACGCGGGATATCGAGAACTACGAGAAAAAATTCGATGATCCCAAGGAGCTGTGGGATCGGGCGCGCGACGAAATTGGTTCCTGCGACATGTTACTCGTTGATGTGTCTGATCATCCGACAGGCGGTAGGGTTGTCGAGGCAGGTATTGCGTATGCGCTGCGAAAACCTATTGTCGTGGTGCAAAAAACAGGGGTAATACACAAGCCGGTATTCGATGGAATTGCGTCAAAAATCATTAGCTATCAGGATTATGATGATCTGACTAGGCAGCTAAAACAGTATGATATCGATCGCAATTTTAACGTGACGGACAAAACAACACTACTGGTCATGTTTCTGTTGGTCGGCGCTGTCATTGCGTATGGTTTGGCGCAAATCTCGTTACTACTCGCACCGATTGGGGCGATTGCGTATTGGCTAGTCGTTCGACATTTTTCTGCGACGATGCGTGCGTTTGATCGGATTGTCGTCTATATTCCGCTGGCACTTGCGTGGTGGGCTGGTTACGGGCTGTTCAATATGATTGGTACAACTGCGGCGATTGGTTGGACGGTCGGCTATTGGCTGCTAGCACTGTTTATTCTTAGTAAAATGAAGTTTTCGCTTTAACGCGATATGTTTTTGAATGCCCTAAACTCAGGATATTTTTCTTCGACTGAACGATAGTAATCAGCGATAATTCCTGCCATTTGTTCTGGGTTGAGAGAGCGTACACCTTTTTTGTACAAGACTCCATAAAGATTACCATGCTCCTCTATTGCTTGTGCTGCAACCTCATCGTATTCCTCGTCGGGATATTTATCCGCCAAATCGAGAAGTTGCTCAAATGTAGTCATAAATGCTTGCTGAGTTATCTTTTCAACAGGATAGTCATCGCGTGAATGGGCAATATAACCGCTACTAAGGAATACAGCGACTTCGCCCACTCGTCCAAAGTTAACATAGTGTAATAGTTGAACGGGATGGTGCGATAGAATTTCCTGATCCCGTCTAATCCAGTAATCATCAGGATGATCGATTGCCGATACACCGAATGCGATCCCTGGAGCGCTCAAATCTTCGATATAGTCCGCAAAGTCACGGTCATACGATATCCTAAACATAAAATCATACACTTCTGTGCTTCTTATGAATTCATAATCTGATGGGTATGCTCGCTGTACCTCATCGGAATGTGATGGGAGACGTTCCACCTTAACTGGATATCCCAATTCTGCAAGTACATGAGGCTGCAGGGTGTAGGAAGAACGAAAATCAGGCGCCACATATTCAACAGCGCTCGTTTCCGGAGAAAAATCAAAAGTCATCTCTGACATGATTTTATTATACAATATTATTAATTAAAACACAACCATACGTGACACTGTAAAGCACTGTATACTAGATATATGAAGACAACACTCGTCATCTTTGGTATTACTGGTCATCTGGCACAGCATAAGCTGTTGCCGGCCTTGGCGAATATTATCGAGGCGGGTGATGTGGGTGAGTTATCAATCATTGGTGTATCGCGCCGTGAAGTCGAGCAGTACCAAGTACTGGGTGATCACCATCATCAGTTGGCCGGGACAACGTCGCTGTTTCAGATGGATCTGACAAACGGTGATGAGTACCAACGGCTACGCGACTATATAGGAGCGGGCGAGGATGAACAGGTGCTATTTTACCTATCTGTTCCACCAGAGTCTGCGGCCGGTATCATCGAAAATCTTGGCCAAGCAGGCCTGAATACCCCACGTAATAAATTACTACTGGAAAAACCGTTTGGTACGGATCTGATGAGCGCCCAAGCAATGATTGATCATACAGCAAACCATTTCGATGAGACACAGGTATATCGCATCGACCACTATTTGGCAAAGGAGATGGCGCAAAATATCGTGATGTTTCGTGCGACAAATGCCATTTTTCGCCATCTGTGGAGTCGAGAATACGTCGACCGGATAGAAGTAATTGCGCTGGAATCAAACGATATCGAGGGAAGGGCAGCGTTTTACGAGCAGACGGGAGCATTACGAGACATTGTACAAGGACACCTGATGCAACTCCTTGCTTTGACACTATCAGACATTCCAGATCAACTAAATTGGGATAGTTTACCAGGACTGCGCTTGATGGCACTAGAATCAGTGCAACCGGCCGATCCAGCAAAAAGTGTCCATGCGCAATATGAGGGGTATGCTCAGGAGGTGAACAATACGGAGAGTGTTGTTGAGACCTTTGTTTCGTTGCAGCTAGAGTCAACTGATCCTCACTGGCAAGGTGTGCCGTTGGCATTGACGACGGGTAAGGCGCTCAACCGTAAAAAAACAGAGGTCAGAGTGTACTTTAAGCGTACGCACGAGGCACAGAGTAATTGTTTGATTTTCAAAATTCAGCCCGATGAGGGGATTCAGATCGATCTCCTCACCAAGAAAGCTGGTTATGAACGAGAGGTCGAGCATCAGAAGCTTAGTTACATGTATCCGTCAGACACCCGTCTCCCCGAGGCGTACGAGCAGGTACTAGTTGATGCTATCACGGGCCAAAAAAGCCTTTTTGCCAGTAGTGGCGAGGTGTTGCGAGCTTGGGAGATCTTGGCACCGTTACAGTCAGCTTGGCGGGCCGATACCAGTATTCAGATGTATGCCAAAGGTAGTAAAGCACGCGATATTATAGACGCTGCGACGAACTAATTTATACTCATGCTTACTATTGACTTTTTGTCAATTTTTTGCTATTATGTAAACTGTATAAGCATAAGAACATACACATGGCAGTCAACAAAAGTACGCCTCGATCTGGCAAAAAGAATCACGAACCCACCACTGGTGACGCCCCTGCTCATGAGCAGCAAAAACAGCCTGAACGACTGAGCGTGAAGGATCAGGATCCAGCGGCGCAAGTTATTGATGTTGCACGGGCGTGGCGCCGTTCCTTCCATCGTGCCGGGTATGAAAAGGCCCAGGTCGCGAGCATGTTTGACCCCAATGCAGGAATGGATGGCGGTAGCGAGCTACTTGAGCTTATTGACGAGTTGCGCGCTACTGAACGTCCCGCAAATGAATATCAGCTCTACGAAGCGCGATTCCTCCAACATATTCAGGTTGAAACAGCGTTAAACGAGGCTTCTGGCCGTATTGATGAACAAAAGTTAAAAACAGCCGGTGACTTGCGTGGCGAGAAGGCTATACAGCAGAATGTTCGTACTATACAGAAAGACTTAGAAACGCAGCGTGATAAAGCGGAGCAGGACGGTGAGACGCGAAAACAGCGCGAACTTGAGCATCAAATTGATGTGTTGACGTTTTTCCTTGGGACGGGCGGAGAAATTCCATCAGATCCAGCTGCCGAAGAATATGTTAGTACGCACCGTGCACTTGCAGAAGGAAGCGCCACAGAGGAAGAAGCGCAGCGGGCCACTGCAAATATTGATGACTATGATAAGGAAGCCCGGATATTGACCGAAGCGTGGGAGATTATTGCGGATAATAAGTTTGGGCGTCCCAGTAATCGGGCGAACAATACCTGGAAGCTAGGATCTGATTCGCAATTGGACTATCGGGCTGTCGAAGGTTATAGCAAAGCGGGTAAAGAGCAGGAACGGCAACGAGCCGAAGCGCAGGTATATGCGGCCCGCGCGGCAGCACGAAAGCGACAACGTGATGCTATTAATAAAGAACTGTACGGCTATACCGAAAAGCAGGAATTTGGTGAAGAGAAAAGCATCACCCACCTAGGTGTCGTTGATAAACTAGCGAAAGAAAAGTCGAAAATTATTCGCAATAACGATATCGGTAAACGATTTATGCGGTGGCGATTTGGCAATGATGTCGCCGAGCGAAAATTCGAGGAACTTGAGGAACAGAGGGGTGGTGGTCTCGGTCGTTTTGTCCTGCGCAAGCTCCTGAATATTGACAGGCACAAAAAGATACGAGAGCTAGAGGATGATTTTGCGCGATTGACGCATGCAAAATCCAATGCTGATATTCAAGAGGCTCATGCAAACGGAGAGATAATTGGTTCAGAGGAGCAGCAGCTTGAGATATATAGCAGTATGCGTACAAAATCAATGCAAGATGAAGTGTATAACTTGCGCAGCGAAATTACTAAAAGGATGCAAGAAACACGCATGGCTCGACTGACGAAAGCACTTAGCTCGATGGAATTCAAAGACAAGGAAAAGCGCAAGCGAACACTATGGAAGCTTGGTGGTGTCGCTGTTGCTGGTGTTGGACTTGGTTTAATGACCGGTGGTATTGCGTCGGGAGTGGTACTCGCTGGTTCCGCAGTGACGGCCGCAAAAATTGATAGCAGAACGCGTGGGCTGCCTGAAATGACAAAACGATTACCTCAAAAAGAGCTCTTGCAGAGAATTGATCGTGAAGTAGCTATGCAAAGAGCACGACGACAGTGGGCCGAAGAAAACGGTGAACCGACCGATAATCTAGGTGAGGTGATGCCGTATCGCATTGGTATACGCGAACTATTAAAGCAGGTTGATAAAGATACAGCGCGTGAACTAGGCAAGCGAGTTGCTGTAGTTGGCGGATTTGGTGCTGTCGGTTTGACTGCACTTGGGGTAGTTCCGTCGGTGACTGGATTCGGATCAGAAACAGTCAGTCATGCGTCATCGAATTTCTATAATGATACATGGCGTCCTATTGCTGACAGTATCAGCAGGGCAACAAGTGACTATATGTCCACGAGGACATACATTTAAGCCAACCAATAATCTTCTCGTCGCTTCTGTCCGATAATGCTATAATGAAACCCCATGGGAGAGACGAAACCTATGGGGAAACAGCAGAAGTTTATATTTGTTACTGGTGGGGTATTATCCGGTGTCGGTAAAGGCATCAGTGCAGCAAGTATTGGTGCAGTATTGCAGGCAAAAGGTCTCAGCGTGTCGATTCAAAAGTGTGATCCGTATCTGAATGTGGATGCGGGTCTTTTAAATCCCGCCGAACATGGCGAGTGCTTTGTCACGATTGATGGTGCCGAAACAGATTTGGATCTAGGACACTACGAGCGTTTTTTGGATTTGGAATTAACACAAAAGAACGCAACGCTCAGTGGGCGCTTGTTGCAAAATCTCATCAACGATGAACGTGCCGGTAAGTTTGGTGGTAAGACAGTGCAGCTGGTCCCGCACCTTACGGGGGCAATTCAGGATGCGATAGAACTCGCCGCTGATGGCGCGGACGTGCATATCGTTGAGATTGGCGGGACGGTAGGTGACTACGAGGGTCTGAGTTTTGTCGAGGCGATTCGCGAGTTTTCGGGACGTGTTGGTCGCGAAAACTGCCTGTATGTCCACGTGGTCTATGTACCGTTTATTGGGACGAGTAAAGAATTTAAGTCGAAGCCAGCGCAGAATGCACTCATGGATCTGCGTGGCTTTGGTATCGTGCCAGATTGCGTGATTGTACGAACTGACGAGCCGGCACCTACCAGCATTGCCCACAAGATCAGTCAGTTTAGTGGTGTGAGCGAAAACGCCGTTGTGCAGTTGGCTAATGCATCGACAGTTTTTCAGGTACCGATTACCATTGCCTCGAGCGGGATTCATGATGTCATTAGCGCATTTACTAGTAACCACAAACAACCGGACCTGTCCAAGTGGGAGAAGATTGTTGTCGCGCAGAATACTCAGCATGACAAGCGGGTAACGGTAGGCCTGGTGGCAAAATACGTCGACAACGAAGATACCTATATTTCCGTACTAGAGGCGCTCAAGGCAGCCGGTTGGCAAGAAAGCGTTGGCGTGGATATTAAATGGATTAATGCTGAAACTGCGACTGATGATGACTTTGCTAGTGTCGATGCATTATTGGTGCCGGGTGGCTTTGGTGAGCGCGGTATTCCCGGCAAAATTGCTGCTGCAACCTATGCGTTAGAGCACAAAAAACCGTATCTTGGTCTATGCTTAGGGTTGCAGGTTGCCGTGATTGCGGCGGCACGACGAGGAGGCTTGGTTGACGCGCATAGTAATGAGTTTGATAAGGATACACCACACAATGTGGTATACATCATGGAGGGCCAAGAGGGCAAAGAATCAACGGGGGGTACGCTTCGTCTAGGTAATTATGATGCAAAGCTACATCAGGGCACTAAGACGGCACAGACATATGGTACTGCCACAGTTGTCGAACGTCACCGTCATCGCTATGAAGTGAATCAGCAGTTCACCGAAGCAATCGAAAAGGGCGGAATCAAGATCAGCGGCACCTCGCCAGACGGTAAGTTGGTTGAATTTGTTGAAGCAATTGATCACCCCTACATGATTGGCACGCAGGCGCATCCAGAACTCAAATCTCGTCCCGACCATCCACATCCGCTTTTTGTTGGACTCATCAAATCTGTCGTCGAACAGTAGGTAAGTGCATATGGTAAACTAGTCCTAAAGGAAAGTGTGGGCATGATCATAAGCAAAAAACAATCCGGTTTCACCATCGTTGAACTACTGATCGTGGTCGTTGTGATTGGTATTTTGGCAGCAATCGTGATTGTCGCCTATAACGGTATTCAGGATAGCGCTCGAGCGACTGCCAAGATTAGCGATATCAAAACAATGCAAAAAGCAATTGAACTGTATTACGCTAAAAATGGTACATATCCAAATACGGGGGGTGGTTGGCTATATCAGCGTTCGGCAGGCAATAACTTCATACCTGGTGTTGTACCAGAGTTTATGAGCAAATTACCAGAAATCACCGATGGCCCAACGGGTTCGAATACTAATAATACGTATATTTATCGTAGTGATACCGCTGGCACATGGTACGAACTGAAACGACTTTATCAGCCCTCAATACCAGCTGGCGAATATTCCAACATTCCCGAATCAATGCATGACCCAAACCCGAGCTACACCGACCGGTGGGGAGTATGGTCGAATTAGTGGTCTGAAGATGTCGAGTATAATACTAGGAGTGAGATGTATCTAAAACGTAACCAATCCGGCTTCACCATTGTCGAACTCCTCATCGTGGTCGTTGTGATTGGTATTTTGGCTGCCATTGTCATCGTGGCCTATAACGGTATCACTGATAATGCAAAAATCTCTGCAGCCAAATCAGCTGTCACTCAAACGGCAAAACTTTTTGATCTGTATGCTATCAAATATGGTAGCTATCCCTCGGTGAGCACGTACACGTGCCTGTCGGGGTATGATGCAGATAATACATGTCACTATTCATCAGGTAATGATCCGGGTCGCAATAGTACACTCGAGAGTGAGCTACAAAAAGTTGGCGCGCTCCCTAGTTTTCCTGCCGATCTGTATCCTGCGTATAATGGGCTCATATTACGCTATGCCTCAGGCGGTGAAACGTACAATGGTAAACTTACACGCTATACACTGACATGGAAACTACCGGCCGAGAGTCAGGATTGTGATATGCCGAACAGTGTGAGAGTATCATCTGGCACATTGAGTGCTGCACCATACCACAATACATGGACCGGTACGACAACATGTTTCATTGCACTCACCGATCCTAATAACCTGTAGGTGTACACGAGCATATTGACATACATAAGCACAAGTGCTATAATGATTGTACAAAGGTAAGATACAAACATGATAGACAATATCCAATCAGATGAACCACTCGATTATCACGATGATAATCGAGTCCTCCGTGACGTATTACAGAGTGTACACGGATCAAGTCCGGTTTCGGGCGGTGTCCTTGGCGAAGCGCTCGAGGATGAAGCGCGTGATGCCGAGGCGGGTGCGCAGCCAGCGGATGAGTTGGAATTTGATTCAGACATCGTTACTTAGCGAGTCGCCGCCATCTGTTATACTTAGGGGCAATGGATACAAAAATTGCTCAGATTGTGCATCAGCTATTTGGCGTCGAAATTGACGTTCAATTATCGCGACCTGATCCGCAGTTTGGCGACTATACGACAAACATTGCATTGCAGCTTGCGAAGACAGTAGGCGAGCCACCGCGCGCTATTGCCCAGCAACTGGCAGAAAAATTGCAAGAAACAGGTGAGTTTCAAGATGTTACTGTTGCCGGCCCCGGGTTTATTAATATTCGAGTAACAGATGAAGTACTATTGACACAGATGAAGCGCGAGCCAGCTGCTTTCTTGACAGGCCAAACGATCGTAGCGGAATACTCAGACCCAAACCCATTCAAGGTGCTCCATGCAGGACATCTCTATACGACGCTTGTCGGTGATGTCATGACGCGTCTACTGGCTGTTTCTGGTGCCGAGGTACATCGGGTGAACTTTGGTGGTGACGTTGGGCTACATGTTGCCAAGAATATGTGGGCAATTGTTCGGTATCTGGGTGGTGAGAACCCTCATAAACTGGCAGACGTCAGTGACGATCCACACAAACGTGCTAGCTGGCTGAGCGCACGTTATGTCGAGGGTAATACTGCCTATGAAGAAGATGAGGCGGTAAAGCAGGAAATTGTGACAATCAACAAACGCGTGTATCAACTACATACTGATGATGACCACGACTCTGATTTTGCCAAGATCTATTGGACATGTCGTCAGTGGAGTTACGATTACTTTAACGTACTCTATGACGAACTTGAGGTTCTGCCTTTTGAAAAGTATTATCCCGAAAGTCAAACAGCACCAGTTGGTCTGGAAACGGTCCGGCGCGAGCTCAAGAATGGGGTATATAAAGAATCTGATGATGCCGTCGTCTTTGACGGCGACAGATACGGTCTCCATACCCGGGTGTTTATTAATTCTGCCGGCCTTCCAACCTACGAGGCGAAGGATGTTGGTTTGATTATGCAGAAGTGGGCTGACTATCATTTTGATCAATCATTTGTGATTACTGGTAATGACATTATCGAATACATGAAAGTGGTGCAAAAAAGTATCGAACAGTTTGAACCCGAGCTAGTCAGGCGTAGTCGACATATCACACATGGCAATGTGAAACTGACCGGTGGGCAAAAAATGAG
Source organism: Candidatus Saccharibacteria bacterium UBA2112 (assembly GCA_002331045.1). Taxonomy (GTDB): domain Bacteria; phylum Patescibacteriota; class Saccharimonadia; order Saccharimonadales; family Saccharimonadaceae; genus UBA2112. The sequence continues at coordinate 11,723 of DCYK01000016.1, read as the reverse complement.
TAGTCGTAAGGGCAATGTACTGCTTGCGCTCGATATTTTAGATGCAGCCTCAGCGGCACAAGCTGCGATGAACGATGGTCAATTAGACAAAGCAGTCATGCTGGGTGCTGTCAAATTTGCCTTTCTCAAAGGAAAGGTTGGTGGTGATATTGTCTATGACCCAGCCGAATCGGTCAGTCTGCATGGCAATTCCGGTCCATACTTGCAGTATGCCCATGCCCGGGCACGACGGATATTAGAAAAGGTAGATAGCATTACTATGCCGGTTACAGTGCACGACGAAGACCGGTTACTTGTGCGTAAGTTAGGTGAGTATAGCGAGATTGTTGAACTGGCGGCCAAAACACTTGAACCACATCATGTCTGTAACTATCTGTTTGAATTGGCGCAGGAGTTCAATCGTTATTACGAAAAAAATCAGGTTATCGGTAGCCAGTACGAGCAACATCGCACGGGTCTGGTTGCTGTATATGCCGATACGCTGCGTGCCGGACTAATGATTTTAGGTATTGCGGCACCGGACAAAATGTAGTAGGGTAGTGGCATGGGATTATCTTTCCGCCAAGTTATCAATAGTCGCGAGCTCATTCTCGTGATTCTTGACGACGCGCCGGCGAGCTAGTTCCACCTGTCCAACGCACAACGAAGCTCGCCGGAAGGCGAGACTTTTTTGTGAAGAGGATAGTAATATCCATTATCCAATGCCGGTGGAGCCGGCACGAACCAAGGAGAAGATGTGCTACATCCTGTTGATTATGAAGTCGCAGGCGTGCTCGTGAAGCTTCAGGGCGAGGTAGCGAAGCTCGACAACTGGGAGCTTCAGATTGCGCGTCACCTGAAGTGGCCACTGAATCGGTCGGCTCAGGTCGTCCGGCAGGCAATCGATCGGCTAGAAAGTACCGGTGTCGTGGTCACTCGCACCAGGTCGGTGTTGGTGCAGGACGGTCAAATCTGCCCGAACGAAGAGGCCGTCGCGGGACTGTTCGACGACACCGTGCGGGTCGAGGCTGAAATTGTTCAGCTCAACTACGCTGTACTCGACGAAGTACGTCGGGCCTGCGGAAAGGATTTGTTCCGCGAACCGGAACTACCCGCCTACGCGTGACCATCTAGTACCGGGAATGGAGACATCTTCCCACAAAAACTCTCTTTACCTGCTCCGTATACCCAAACATGGCAACGGGCGGTAGAGGAACGGGCTGGACAGTCCGGAGCGCATACCCTGCGTCCGGACTGTCCACCCAACATCACTGCTACATTTTTGCGGTATTTTTCAGTACAATGACAGCAGTGAAAGGATAAAGAATCATGACAAAGAATGAATCATCACAGACAGGTAAGTCGCGTCGCTATGCCACTGCTGCGCGAGGCCATGCAAAGAACTTTTCTCGAACACACACTGTTGGGTTTGTTGATTTTGTGCGGACACAGGGTGTTATTGGTTTGGCAGTCGGTCTGGCGATTGGTGCGGCTGCAGGTGCAACGGTCAAGACATTGGTCGAGAGTTTCATTACTCCTTTAGTGCGGTTTATCGTAGGAACAAATGAAAAGCTCGAGGCAAATGTATGGCACGTCGAGTTATGGGGGCGTGAAGCGGACTTTCAATGGGGCGCAGCGCTCTCGTCCATTATCACGTTACTGGCAACAATCCTTGTGATTTATTGGATAGTACATATTTTTAAGTTGGATCGGTTGGACAAGAAGAAGGATTAGGTTGTTCCACGATAGCCCGCGACTATGTGAGTCTTTGGACTACTAAGAACAAACTATAATAAGTATATGAACAAATCAGATGCTGAGTGGAAAAAGGAACTGACACCCGAGCAGTACCGGGTGCTGCGCGAAAAGGGTACAGAGCCAGCGTTCAGCGGTGAATACGATAGTGTTTTCGATGTAGGTACGTATAGCTGCGGTGCATGTCATACGAAATTATTTGAAAGCGACAAGAAATTTGATGCACACTGCGGTTGGCCGAGTTTTTATGAAGCCATTCCTGACAGGGTAAAGTTAACTCCAGATAACACACTTGGTATGAGCAGAACAGAAGTTACCTGCGCAACCTGTGGCAGTCATTTGGGGCATGTATTCGAGGGCGAGGGCCTCGGCACGCCTACTGACCAGCGTTATTGCATCAATTCCCTCAGCCTCAAGTTTGATCCAGAAAAATAAGCGATAGCATTATTGACATTTCGTCAAAATAATGCTAATATGATGGCATATATTTATTCAAAAAAGAAAGTCCACCATGCCAAAACGAAACGTCACCCGTGAAGTACCTTTCGCTCAACAGCAGCCAGAGAAACGACGCCTTACGAAAAAAGCAGTTGCCTGGGAGATTACTAAAGGTGTTGCGAACCTCGTTGGTACATCGGCAGCATTAACGGCGATGGTAAAGGGTGTTGCACCTGAAGCACGTTCACCAATTCACATCAGCAAGGATCCTACACCTGCTTCGTCACAACCTATTGAATGGCAGACGAAGGAGCGTGTTGATAACCCGGTCAAGGTTGAAACGGTGACAACGACGGCTGCGGTCCAGGAAATGGCGCCGCAGCAAAACGCACCAGAGTTTGTGGCTCTTGCGCTGGGTCCCGAAGAGCAAAATACTATTCATGACTATATGGAACAAGTCTACGAATTATTGGACAGTGACCCAACGCTGAGGGTCACTGTGACTGTTGGTGGACGTTCGTCTGATGAGTCGGAAATCGATTCAAAAAGTAGAGGTGATAAAGGCGCTGATTTTGGCGTTGCCTCACAAAATAATGAGAAACTGGCCGAAGATTATCAAGAAAAGGGGATGGCTTATGCTGAGCAGCTGTCGGCACGATACGGTGACAGAATTACGTTTGTCGAGGGCGATTCATACGAGGTAATCCTCACCGAGGAGAATGCTGATCGTATCAGCGCGATTGCAAAAAGTCGCGAATTATCCGATGAAGAGTTCATGATTCGATATGAAGATAATCGTGAGCAATTACATTTGGATAAATCGGAAAGGGACGCGCTTTACGAGCTGATTGACAAAAACCGCGGCGCAGATTTTTCGGCCACGTATACACGAACTGTTGAAACATCCGAATATGGTGAGTGTGACATGATATATCAACAGGTAATCCACCGGGCCGAAGAGCACATTCCTGGATCTGACGGCTGGCGCATAGACGTATTTGCTGGTTTTGTTCCAAGGTTACCCTTCCGCCGCAAGAAAAACGGCCAAAAAGAAGACGGCGATTCTCTAACCGAGTCGATAGATCAACAGCCAGAGGAATCAGAAATTGAGCAGCCCGAACTTGTCTCAGTAGAGCATGACAAGGAAATCATTGTCCCGACAGAGGAAAAGCTTTACCCTGTATATCCTGGCCCCGGACAGTACCGTATCGTCAAAGTAAAGCCACTCAGCTTTGCGCCGCCATCACGAATGAGGCGCGCGGTTGATACAGTCAAAGACTACGCGATGCTCTATGAGGATGAGATAAAGCGTACGGCTATTGGAGCGGCAGCACTTGCTATTCCTGCTATTATTCCGATACCTTATTTTAACGAGACGACGCCGACCACTTCGCACGAACAGCTTGCATGCGGTACCGTAACAGTGGAATCATCGCATCAAGAATTTAGTAGTCTGTACTTTCCGATTATTGAAAAAGTCGGCACATTGTTCGGCAAAGACCTTGATACACATTTCATGCACTCGGTCAGTGAAGTACCTGGATCGGTCAAGACAACGGTTGATCCGCACTATGTTATTACACTCGACGAAGATGGTAACAAAATTGATGAGTACTATGTGCCAGAGTCAGACTTTGATGGGCGTGTGGATATAAAGAACGACAGATAAATTTAGTGAGACACTCTGTTTATGAATGCCGCAGCGCATGGTGTGCGCCCTTGTGGACGTGGCGTTTGCGGCGCTCGATCACATAGACACCGATCAAGATTATGATGCCACCAATGACTGTCGTTGGGGACAGGATCTCACCTAGGATAACGATAGGGATAATGAACGCAACAAGTGTGTCGATATACGACATGCCACTGACGGTGACAGAGCCAACTCGCTCGTAAGCAAGCACGGTCAGGCTGCGGGCGATTAGTGCAACCACAAGGCCAGAGTAAAGGATAGAAGCTAACACACCTGCATCTATGTTTGTTCTAGTTGTATCACCAAAGAGCAGAAAGAGTATACTAGTGAGCCCAACCGCCATTAATGATTGCAGTCCAATAACTGAGGATATTGGCGTGCCGGCCTCGTTAGCCTTGCGCATCCAGATCATGGCGCAGGCAAAGGCGACCGACTGGATGAGCATAAAGCCAGTTGCAAGCGGATAGAACTCTATGTCTGCATCCTGTGCGATGGCAATTGGTGCTGCAACGACTGTAAATGCACCAATCATCGCAATTGTTAGCCCCGCCATCGCCTGGTGGCTAATTTTCTCGTGGACTATCTTGCTCGATAGGGCGATGAATATAATCGGTGTAAGCAGCATGAGGACGACAACGTAGTTTGCCTGACTTTGTTCAATAGCAAGCGCAAAGAACGTGAGGGCTGTGGCGATGAAAATTCCGGAGATGAGTGAGGAGATGACGCCTCTACGACTCAGTCTTTTACGCGCAATTAGGACAAATGGCAGACATACGACAGCAACAACAACATACCGCAATAGCGTGAAAAATATTGGATCCATATCGATAACGTTTACTCTGATGATTGTCGGATTCGGAGCGGCTATTAACGCCGCCAAGAGAGCAACAAGGACCCATTTGAAATTATTCTTTCCCTTCTTTTTTTGTCTATGCATTATGGGACATTATACACAAGTATGTTAAGATGCTTTTTCTTTGATTGACTCAGGAATCATTGTATGTGTACGTTTGCGAGGAAGTTGCTCGTAGCCGGGTTCATTGCGGACTTTACGATCAAGTAGAGCGAGAATTTCTCGAAAAGATGCAGCAATTTGTGGAGACTCGATGATCATACCAATTAGTTCGTTACCTAAAGATACAATGGATAATTTGTCTCCGTAAACTGTCCATTCGACAGGCTGTTTTAGATCATTTTCATCTAGCCAAGTGCGAGTCATTTTCATAATTTTGTCTGACTCGGCTACGGTCATTGATGGTTCGTCCGATTTGACATATGGTGCAGCATCACCAAAAAACACGTGTTGTGAGATATCGTGTTTTGGAAATTCATTCCGCAGCAAGTGCGCATTTTGTTTGCCCATGATATCAATCAGTGCCGGGGAGAATATTTGGGTGATTGGTTGACCAGTTTTTAATTGATCCTTGTAGATTTTTTTAACGCCATCAACTCCGTGGAAATAACGTATGGCAGGTTGTTCAGAATATTTGAAGTATTCTTCGACAAGCAAGGGAAGCGATTGCTGGAAGCGCCTTTCTGCGGCTTCAACATCTGAGCGCTGTTTTTTTAGTTGATCTAATAAATGTGACGGATTATTTGCCCAATATCGGAGTTTTTTCTGTGATTCATCACGTGCGACGAGTCCCATCTCCTCGAGTGTATCCAACAGTTTGTAAGTGTTTGTGCGACTCTCGCCAGACATCTCAGCAAGAGCTGGCGGGGTAGAGGGGCTATTTTTGACAAGGAGGGCATATACGTGCGCCTCTGCATCTGTGAGACCGGCTTCTTGCAGGATAGCTTCATTCATATCTATAGTATAGCATATTTTATTTTAAATGTGAATAACATATTCACAAATATAAATATAACAGATGTATTAGTTGTAAAAAATAAGAAAAATGTATTGACAAAAATTGAAAAAGCAGTATAATATACAGTTAAGTACATCAAAGCGGTGTACTCGCACTTTCAAAGGAGACGGTATGCATTACTTGTATGACGCAACGCTTATCCCTGCTATATTCGAGGATGTCCCTCGGGTTCGGTCAGTGTTTACGCTGGTCGGAGAACGAACCATTTCCGACCCGCTCGGCAACAATATGTCAGTGGCGGAGGAGGTAGTCCGCGAAGGATTAAAGCTCGTTGGTGTATCGAATAAGGATATCGAAGAGGCTGTTATTGTCGAAATGACGCGAGCAGCACGTCGACGAATTCACTTGGCAAACAGTGTTGGAGTTAACTCGATAATGGAGGTGTCGTGCCCCAGGCCCGTACAAGGGGCTAATGTGGTGGAAGTCAATGATGCTACTATCCATGATTTGCTAGTGATTTCACCAGCGCGCAAAAGAGCAGATGCCGCAATTATCGCACGGCCTGGTTATGCAAACCTGATTGCGCCTGCGGATTGTCCGGTTTTCGATATCGTGGACCCGAACGCATATGGCAATGTAGCGCAGGGTCATGCTGGCTGGCAGGGGATACTTGCTGGGATGGTGAGAGCAATAGTAACCGAGATGATTCACCGAGGAACGAAGATGACGAATGTTCTGGTTAATATTCATCCAAATGCGACAGAAGCTTTTGAGCTACAGGGAGAAGGACTGGAACGGTGGCTAGCTACTTTTGGCGGTGACTTTGTTAGGGTTATTAATGAGCGGTCGTATATCAGCATGACCGACGCTGTCATCGCACAATTAGAGGAGTTTGGGGTGCGACGTGAGCGGATTCAAACTTCCTCGGCATACAGTGCAGATGGTCAGGACCTCAACACCTTGACCGACGACCGATTCTACTCGCATCGCATGAGAGTGCAGAAGGGCGTGACTGGTCGCAACGCGGCTATACTGGTTCGTGTCAATAACTAGTCTCTAGGAGGTGTCTCTAAAGTGGCAGAGTAACGCTCTGTCACTTTTCTTTTGCTATGGTTTATACTGAACGTATGACAAAACGTGCAAAATTATTATGGGTGGATTTAGAAATGACAGGTCTGGATCCAGTCCAAGACCGAATATTAGAGGTGGCAGCAATTGCCACTGACTGGGATTTTACAGAAATAGCGAAGTACGATGCAGTCAAGGCAGTGGGCCGTGGCATCGTCGAGAAACGTATGATGGTTGGAAAGGATTTCTGGGACAAGTTTCCTAAAGTTCGCGACGCGCTAAAGGCACAAAACACCTCTGGTAAGGCAAAAAACGGACGAATTGTTGAGAATGAACTACTGGAATTCATCGATAGACACTTTGATGCGGATACGCCTGTACTGCTGGCGGGTAATTCGATTCACCAGGATCGCAAGTTCATCGAAAACGAGTGGCCGAGGCTCAATAAGCGCCTCCATTATCGTATGCTGGATGTCAGTGCCTGGAAAGTCGTGTTCGATGGAAAGTACGATAAACGGTTTGCTAAACCAGAGGAACACCGGGCAATTGATGATATCCGTGGGAGTATCATGGAACTGAAGTATTACCTAGGGAAAATACGTATATGAAACATCGGGCGTTCGCCGACTTCATCACAGGATTACCGAAGGTATGGCTGGATTATCCGTTTGGCGAGGAAGCAGCTGTATACAAATATGGTAATAAGCCCGAGGGAAAGATTGTGGCGATTGTGGCCGAAGAGAGTGATCCACTGCGAGTCAGTTTGAAATGCGATCCAAAGCTTGCCGAGCACCTGCGGGAAAAGTACGAGACCGTATTACCAGGCTATCATTTAAACAAAAAGCACTGGAATACGATTATTTGCACTGGTCAACTGACTGATGACGAGATATTTGATTTGGCTCGTCACAGTTACGAACTTATCGTTGGTAGTGATTAGTTTCCGTCATCAACGAATTCACTGAATGATTTTTTGATTGGTGTCAGGTTTTCGATAGAGTTAGCGGCGTATTCACGTATCTTGCTGGATGGATTCTTTTGTAGCTGTGTGAACATATTTATCAGCACTTCTGCTTCAAGCGCCATAGTCGTTGAATAGACGCGGTGCAGGCGGGCGCTCAGACGGGCATCTTCAAACTTATCATTCATTTCTTCGGCACGCGCTTCCTCGGCGCGGACCATTTCCTTGTTGAAATCAGTTCGTGTGATGCCACCAAGCTGTAGTAATTCTTCGGAGCGGCGTTTACTATCAGCCGCCCAGAGCCTGAATTGTGTATTGGTCTCTCGCAGGTTGCTACTATCGATATCCTCGTGAATACTATCGGCCGTCTTTTCAATGTTATCTAGTCGAACAGACATTTGTTGTAGGTCAGCAGTGTTGTCCTGGCCGCTGAAGGCGACAATGAGGCTCACAGCCAACGCAAAGAGTCCTAGCATAGCAAAAAAGATTTTGCCAAAGGAACCACTAAAGAATTTTTGTTGCGGTGGTCCGGGCGATATTGAATCGAGATAGTTTGGGTCATATGCAGGCGTTCCTGTACTATAGCGAGGCTCTACCTCTGGCGTGGGAGGAGGTGTCGGCTGTTGCGGTGGTCCTGGTTGTGGATTTTGGTTTTGTGGTTGGTTGGGATTCATGTCCTCATCATTTAACCATAAACGTCTACAGGGGTAAAGAGTGATACAATACAGGTATGCAGGGAAGCGACGTAAAGGAAGAGGTGCGGGCACGGCTGAACATCGAAGATGTGATCGGTGAGTATGTGCAGTTGAAGCGGGCAGGGCGAAACTTTAAAGGTCTCAGCCCGTTTAGTGGCGAAAAAACACCGAGCTTTTTTGTGAGTCCAGATAAACACATTTGGCACGATTTCAGTTCCGGTAAGGGTGGAGATGTGTTTAGTTTTGTCATGGAAGTTGAGGGGATGGATTTTCGCCAAGCACTCGAACACCTGGCGCGTCGGGCCGGCGTGGACCTCGCGATGTATCAAGGGAATGGCTCCGGTGAGCTGGCGCAGCGCAAAAAGCGCCTCTTGGCAATGCATGACCTGGCCGCAACGTATTATCAGCAAAGCTTGTTGAATAATACGCACGCCCAGGAATACATCTTTCAAAAACGTGGGTTGAACAAAACAGTTGTTCAGGATTTTCGGATTGGGTATGCTCCAGACAGTGGTGATGCGCTAACGGTTTTTTTGAAGAAGCGTGGTTACACGGACAAGGAGCTCAAGGATGGCGGTTTGGTAAATCGCTTTGGGAGTGATCTGTTTCGTGGGCGGATGATGGTGCCGTTGATGGACGGAACCGGCCAGGTGATTGGGTTTACGGGCAGGGTTACTCGCGAGGATCCGTCGGCGCCAAAGTATTTGAACACGCCGCAGACGTTGCTGTATGACAAGAGTCGGCATGTGTTTGGCTTGAGCCAGGCAAAGGAAGCGATCCGTAAGGCTGACTATGCCGTTGCTGTCGAGGGTAACTTGGATGTTGTGAGTAGCCATCAAGCTGGTGTCAAACAAGTGGTTGCCAGTGCAGGTACGGCCATGACCGAGTATCACTTACGCACATTGTCTCGGCTTTCCGAGCATGTTCGATTGGCGTTTGATGGTGATAAGGCGGGACTCGCAGCAACCGAGCGAGTAATTCCTATTGCGCAGCGCGTTGGCGTGAATCTATTAATCGTGACGCTGTCGGATGGTGCCAAAGACCCGGATGAATTGATTCAAAAAGATTCATCCTTGTGGCAAAAAGCAATTGACTCGTCGCAGCCAGTCGTTGACTGGGTTATGGCACAGTTTGCTGCGCGAGAGGATTTGCAAACAGCAGCAGGCAAACGGTCATTTACCACGGCGGCACTGCGGGTCATTCGGGCATTGACGGATCCTGTCGAACAGGATCACTACCAGTCGATGGTAGCACGCCTGACAGACTCATCGCGAGAGGCCGTCGCTAAAAAACTAGCAGTACTCGAGGAACCGCAGCAAAGACAGCGAGCGATCAAATCATCCCCTCATACGGAAAATATACAGCCGCGCTTGGCTGACAAAAATCAGGATACAATCTTAGCAATGGCGATGATTGATACCAGGGTGCAAGAGCTGTTACGCGATATTGATCCGGGTGCATTTGGAGGGGAAGAACGACAGGAGGTTGTACGGTATCTGCAAAAACATCGTGGCAAAGAGGTCCACGAGATCCCCTCAAGCTTGCAGCCATATGAGAAGTATGTGACAATGTTATTATTGCATCCCGAGATGGATAACGTGGCATGGCATAGCGACAATCGCGTCGTTTCCGCCACCGAGAAACTGCATTCGCTACAGGTAAATTTCAAAAAAGCAAAAATCAAAGAACAAGAAGCAGCCGCTCGGGAGCGTGGTGATAACGATGCCGCCGACGAGTATCTGCGCCAGCTGAATCAACTAATTAGAGGAGAAAAATGATGCCAGACGGTGACGATGACCTACGTATAAACGATGATCAGACAACTGATGCGAATGATGACGATAATAGTAAGCTTGGTGATATTGATGAACCGATGCTGGATGAACTGGCCGAAGAAGAAGAGGTCGACGAAGAAACACTGAACAACAGTCAGTACCTGGATGACATTAGCGATGACAGCGTACGGCTGTATCTTCGCGAGATCGGTAAGATTCCACTACTGAGCACCGAAGAGGAGCTGGAACTGGCAAAACGTGTTGTTGAGGGTGACAAAAAAGCAAAAGATAAGATGGCCGAGGCAAATATGCGTCTGGTTGTATCGATTGCCAAACGCTATAGCGGTCGCGGATTGGACTTCTTGGACCTGATTCAAGAGGGAAACACTGGTCTACTGCGAGCCGTCGAAAAGTTCGATCCAGACAAGGGATTCAAATTTAGCACCTATGCTACCTGGTGGATTCGTCAGGCGATCACGCGAGCAATTGCCGATCAGGCACGAACGATTCGTATTCCTGTGCACATGGTCGAGACAATCAATAAACTATTGCGCACTCAGCGCCGCATGACACAGGAGCTGAACCGCGAGCCAACCATCGAAGAACTGGCAAAAGAGCTGGAAATGGAACCGGAAAAGGTTGAATACGTGATCAAGATCAAGCAGGACATTACGTCGCTTGATGCTGGCGTGGGTCGTGATGGTGATGACGAAGACAGTGTGCTAGGCGACTTTATCGAGGATGAAGATGGTGCAACACCAGAAGAATCAGCGACGAATCAGCTACTAAAAGAGCAGGTGCAAACAATTCTATCAACATTGTCTGATCGTGAACAAAAGATCGTCAAGATGCGTTTTGGGCTGGATAATGGCAAGAGTCATACACTTGAAGAAGTGGGACAGGAATTCGCCGTGACGCGCGAACGCATCCGCCAAATAGAGGCAAAAGCATTGGCGAAGTTACGCAAACACAAGGATTCAAAGAAGCTACACGAGTATTTGGGCTAGAGCATGAAACTGCCGCAAATTGTTGGAATAGCAGGAACGAACGGTGCGGGCAAGGACGAGCTGGGTAAGTTGCTGGCCGAACGGTGCGGGTATCATTTTTATAGCGTGACAGAATTATTGCGAGAAGAATTGCGCCGCCAAGGCAAGCGGGTTATTCGTGAAAATACCTCTGCACTAAGTAAGGAATGGCGCAATGAATCTGGTGACGACGGAATAATGTTTACGAAGGCTATTGAAAAATATTTTGCTGAAAAGGACGAGAAAGGCTATGTGGGCGTAGCGCTCGTCAGTTTGCGGCATCCTGGGGAAAGTAAAGCAATTCATGACCATGGAGGTGTCGTCGTATGGGTTGATGCGGATCAATACTCGCGCTATCAACGTGTCAGAAGTGTCAATCGTGGACGCGCAGAGGAGGATCAAGTAACATTTGAACAATTTCAGGCAGATGAAGCTCGTGAGATGCACCCGCCAGTCGATGCGCCAGCAGGCACATTGAATATGGCAGCCGTTCGTGACGCAGCAGATATCAAAATAGAGAACA
>DCYK01000010.1 GCA_002331045.1 Candidatus Saccharibacteria bacterium UBA2112 | reverse complement strand
GCCGCCGGCACTCGACTATTTACCGATACAAATGATACGACAAATGGAAATTTTGTTATCGTCGATGCCTCGGGTGTTATCTATCTTGCAAAACACGACCCCAGCCAAAAGACCATCGCCTACAAACGAGTTGCAGCGCCGAACGATTACAGCCGTCGCGATAATCACACATTCTGCTCGGTTGATGGTGACAGTACTACCTGTTACCGTGGTATAGCCCGCGAAGATCTCGAAGACAATGCCACCTATGCACAGCCGTCGATTAGTACTTTTAGCTTTACGGACGGTCAGGTCGACTCTAGACCTGTCGATAATTCACCGCTTGTTAATAGTTTCTACGTTACGACTGATGGACGCTACTTTGGTCAAGCAGGTGATACATTGTATGCATTTTCACCACAGAGCAATAGCTTTACCACGCGTAAATTCGACCAATCGGTCACTATGGTTAGCGCCGACGAAGAGCTATACTTCGTCAGCGGCGAGGGGATATTTACAATCGATAGCGAGACACTCGATTCACGCCTGCTATTTTCATCTCCGACTATCACTATCACTTCGGTCTATGCCGTTGATGGCAAAGTCTTTACCCTCGGCAAACATGCAAACGATGATAGCGACGCATGGCACGCCTACGAACTGACAGACGAGACAGACAGAGTACCAGGCTCACGCTTGATCGATGCTGTGCCATTTGCCGACAATGATCTATCGGGAATTGTATCCAGTAACCTGGTTGATGATACCATTCAGATCATTTATGAGACGGGGGGCAATCCGCAGGAGCTTACCACGACTGCCATCGATTCATTAAGAGCCCGCGGCATCACCGTTCCGCGCGACGCTATCATTACGGTCGAAAAGTAACAGAGGTAACACAAAACACTTGCGTTTATATAAATTTTAGTGTATAATAGAAACATGAAGCACCGATCACCGGAACAGTCATCTTTCACCCGCGAAAAAAAGTTCGTTGCTATCCTTGCGGCCGCCGGTGCCCTCGGCAGCGCAGCGCTCACAAGCTGTAGTATCGAAGCACAGGACGTCAAACTCAAACCAGCAGAAACATCCACTAGTGTAGATAGTGGTCGAACTTATGACTCTGATATTGATACTGTTCGTATCGAAAATACAGTAGTCAATGGCAGCGAATACACCGCCGAAGAGCGATTCTATGCCGACCCTGATAAATACGAGGAGTTCGATCAGTTCCTTCGTGCAGCTGACTGGGCCCCATACTTTTACGAAGCGTTTGACGACAGTTACAAAAGTATACTCGCTGACCCGAACCATGAATGGACACCCGAGGAGCGAGAAGTATTCTACAAACCTGATCTCAATAAACCCCGTTCCGAATGGACAAATCAGGATTATTTAAATTATTGGACAATAGCAATTTTCTATGCGACCGGGCTCGACGACGGACCAGAGGTGGCACAACGTGCGATTAGCGTCGTTGCTCGCCCCGGCTCAAACACACACGATCGCCTACAGACTTTTACCGAGGATTATCCAGGCTATGGCGACATTGACATATATCGTGCACTACCAAGCCCCTTCAGTAACGAAGAGTTGGAGTCCATAGATACCGAGAAGGTCTCTATTGACGAGCGCGGCGGCCGTTTCATAAAGCATGAGTCGTTACGCGATGGAAAAATTGGATACTCCGTCTTTGCTAATCGCGGCGATCAAGAGCACACTATAGCTGTTAATGATCTGACCGTAGGGAGCCTTTCGGACCCCGATATCTATCCAATCCTGAGCCAAAATAGGTAGACCCATCAAAGAGTTTATAGGCTTTACCGCTTATGCTATAGTATAAGCGTGACAAAAAACACAAAAAGAGTGTTAGATATATTCATGCACACCATTATCGGTGTAATTTTTGTCATCACCTTATCCTTAGGCATTTCAAATATAGCTGAAGCCCAGCCCCCCTCCACCGACCCAGGCGTCAATCCTCCAGTATCGGGCGACCCCCCTGCAACTCCCAGCAACGCAACACCTGGCGAAGAGGATGACATAAGCACCTGTCAGATCGAATATCTCGGCTGGATCTTGTGCCCAGTGATTAATACAGCCGCAAAGGTAGGTGATGAAGCCTTTGGGTTCTTGGCACGCAACTTCCTCGAAACACAACCAGAACTTGTCGCAACAGATAGTGGCACCCGTGACGCTTGGGAATTGGCCCGTAATATGGCCAATATTTTATTTATCGCCGCGTTTCTGATTATCATCCTGTCACAAGTTACTGGTCGCGGTATCGATAATTATGGCATCAAAAAGACATTGCCACGCCTTATTATTGCTGCGATCGCTGTCAATGTATCGTTCTTTATTTGTCAGGCAATGGTTGACCTATCAAATATATTGGGTTACGAGATTCAGGCCTTCCTCGTTGATATAGCACGCGATGTGTCAGATCGTACCGCCATGCCAGCCCACGCCACCGGTATCCGTGACTATCGAACAGGAAATGGCTTCTTGGGCACCGCTGCTAGCTTATCTGTCGCAATACCATCATACGTATGGGTTATATTGCCGATCCTTATGCTGGGCGTCGGAACAGTCGTTATCACTTGTATCGTCGTGCTCATCATCCTACTACTGCGAAAAGCCATCATTGTTCTGCTCGTTGTTCTGTCGCCAATCGCATTTGTGGCATACCTCCTTCCTAACACCGAGCGTTATTTCCAGAAATGGCTCGGTATGTTCTGGAAGCTCCTCATGCTGTTTCCGGTCGTCGCATTACTATTCGGTGGAGGACAGCTAGCAAGTGCAATTGTGCTTGTCGCTGGCGCCAATAACGATACAGACCGCAATAATATCTATAACGACGGCCCAACCCGCGAGCAAAGTCACTGTATCATCCTGCCAAGCAGCCAAGCGCCTGTCGACAGCAATAATAATGGAGTTATTGATGAAGGGGAGGGCACTGGGACTGGCGCTCAAATTGCTGAAACCTGTGGCGAGCAGTCGGTACCCGTACTTCTTGGGCTGGTTGCTGCAGGCATTGCTGTCGCACCACTACTAGCCGTCTGGAATGTCCTCAAGGGCGCACTGTCCGCTGCTGGCGCTATCGGTGGCAAGATTAGCGGCGCTGTCGAAACATACACTGGCAAGAGCGTTGGCAAAGTGGGTGATGGCTACAAAAAGACCGCCTTTGGCCGCGGTCGCGAAGCACGAAAGGCCATCAAGCAAAACTACAAGGATCAGAAATTCGCCGAACGGATGAGTGGAGGAAAGGGACCCCGGTCCAGATACACCCGAATTGCCGCTCGTGGCATCGCGGGCAACGTCGGTCGCGTCCCTATTGCCCCCGGATCATGGAAAGCTCAGGATACAAAGCTTGATGCCAATTTCGCTGGTGCCGCTCAGAAGATTGAAGACCAGGAGGTCAGCGAGAAGCAATCAGCCATCAACGCCCGAACTCACGGTGATATGACTGAGATAGAAAAAATCCTAGAGAATGCATCGAAGACTGGCGACGAGCTAGCTGCCAAGGCAGCCCAAAACCTACTGCTTGGCATGGGACAAACGGGAGTGGATCATGCAATGGCAATCGTTGGCTCAAATGAAAAGGCGATGGGAACAAAGATGGCCGAGGCCCTTCAGACAAACATCCGTCTCAAACATCCTGGCATTAAGAGTAGCTCCGTAGCAGCAGATAGATGGGCTACTAGCAACCCTGCCGAAAGACAGACCGATGGAACAATCCGCAGAAAAACCTTCGATGAAATTAGATTTGACGCTTCAACCTATAGGAATATATCCGCAGATCATATGAATGGACAGACGGCCGATTCACTCGATGCCATTCAGAGATCACTCGCAACGGCGAGTACAGGTGACAGGGCGCGCATCAAGAGAACAGCTAGCGATGCCCTTATCGCCAAGTCACATGAAGGTGTTAAGACCGGCAACAAAGAGAAGATCGAGCACATCGCGACATAAACCACTGCTGACATTTTCAAGTCCTCGCCAAAGCATAAGGACTACGCTATACTAAATAACAGATATGGCGGTATATAAAGTACCTCAAGACGTCGAGGCGGACGACAAGCTGATCGGACCGTTTAGTTTTCGGCAGTTCATTTACTTGATTGTCGTAGCTATTTCGATGGCCGGGGCATGGGGATTAGGACAGCTCTTCCCCGTACTTGCGATATTGCCGCTGCCTATTATTGTGTTTTTTGGCGCGCTTGCCTTGCCACTGCGCAAAGATCAGCCAATGGAAGCATACCTGTCCGCAGTTGTTTCGTTTTATTTCCTCAAATCACACAAACGCCTATGGCAACCGGATGGCATTGATTCATTTGTGACGATTATTCCGCCAAAAAACTCTGATCGTATCCTGACGAAAAACCTTAACGAGGATGAAGCTACCAAACGCCTGAATTATCTGGCAAATCTCGTCGACACTCATGGCTGGGCTATCCGTGGCGCTAGTGCTGCCGATACATCAGTTAGTAATGATTTATACTACGAATCCCAACAAGCGAAAGACATGATGGACGAAACTTCGGCTTCGGCAAAGGCGATGACTGAAAAGTTGCAGGGTGCCGCTGCGACGCGAAAGCAAGAGGTAACAAAGAATATGAAGACGGCAACAAGTGCCACTAGATCATCCCCGGCGCCATCGACTAGTCCTCAAGCTACTCCTACAAAGCCTCCAGCCACCGCTCGATCAAGTGGTAATAGCGCCACGCAGAGTGATAGTAGTACACCCCCATCAACTCTGCCTTCATTTGAGGAGATTCGTGCCCGCGAGGAAGCGAGTGCTAAAAAACGAGCCGAGCAAAAGAGCCGTGACGCGATTGCGTATGCCAGCGCCCTCACCGAAGAAGCAAGTGCAAATAAGCCCGCCGCAAACACGCCCGCAACAACGCCACAACCCCCAGCAAGCACTAGCGCTTCTGCCCCTGCTACTGATACAATAGAACTAACAAAACAACAGGCGCAAGAGCTGTCGAGCCAGGAAGGGGTAACGGTTGCAACAATTGCCAGTCAGGCAAAACGCGTCGTCAACCAGAACAAGACGCTCAGCGAGGGTGAAGAAGTGACAATTTCACTTCATTAATAGTAAGGGATAGGGCATGCCTCCAAATCAACAGCAACCAGGACAACCAGCAGCTGCACCGCCACAGGGCGCTCCTGCTACCAATGGCCGCCCCCAACCCCCGCAACCGGGACAACCATCGCCACCTCCCGCCGATCAGAGCGAAGCGCGCACCCCAGCACCGCCAGCCAATCCAAACACGACGCAAAACAGCCTGCTATTCTCTGAACTTCGCGACAATATGATTATCATGAACGATGGCAGTTTTCGCGCCGTCATTGCCTGTAAATCAATCAACTTCGACCTCATGAGCAGCAAGGAACGAGAAGGGATTGAATACAGCTATCAGAACTTCCTAAACTCGTTGTATTTTCCTGCACAAATCCTCATTCGATCACAACGTGTCGATATTGGACCGTATATCGAACGCCTAACAAATATTCGCCGCGACCAAGAAAACATGCTCCTCAATGTCTTGACCGACGATTACATCGACTTCATCGACACACTGTCGCAAGAGGCGAATATCATGGACAAAACGTTTTATGTTATCGTCCCATACTGGCCGATGGGCGATATCGACTCGATCAAGCGTGGCAGCAAGAGCTTATTTGGCACCATCTTTGGCGGCAATACACAGCAACGCGCCATTGTCATCGGACACGAACAATACGAAAAAGCGAAGGATGAGATAAAGAACCGAACCGACTCGGTGATGAGCGGTCTATTCCAGCTAGGTGTCAAGTGTGTGCAGCTAAACACCAAAGAGCTCGGTGAGCTGTATTACAACTTTTACAACCCAGACACAGCCGTTCGTGAACCCTTGGGAGATTTTGGTAATGTCACAGCTGCCTATGTACGAAAAGGTGAAGGCGAAGCACCAAAACCACACCTGACACGCGAGGAGGATAAGGATGGCTAAAAAACAAAAAGTTGATGTCGCCGCCCAGCAACGTGCACGTGAGCAAGCCGAAGTCGAGCAGGCTTTTCAAAAGGGTATTACAACTCTTCGCGATCTCATTGCACCGTCCAGCCTAGAGATTCACGCCAGCTATTTTCGCCTCGGGACAAAATACGGTCGTACCCTGTATGTGTATGCGTATCCACGCCAGATCTACACCGGCTGGTTGAGTAGCATCATTAACATCGACGAGGTACTCGATGTCAGCATGTTCTTTTATCCGGTTGAATCAGAGGTGGTGCTAAAGAACCTGCGCAAGAAGGTCACACAGATGCAGGCCACAATGGCAATCAATGAAGAGAAGGGGCGCACACGCGATCCTGGCCTCGAGGCAGCATTGAATGACGCCGAGGAACTCCGTGACGAGATTCAGGTTGGTTCGGAACGCTTTTTCCGCTATGGACTATATATCACGATGTACGCTGACAGTATGGATGAACTGGATTTTATTCAGCACAAGATAGAGACGATCTTTGGGCAACAACTCGTGTTTAGCAAAGTCGCCTCTTCACAACAAGAGCAGGGCCTCAATAGTACCGCACCACAAATGACTGACCAACTACAAATTCGCCGCAATATGAATACCGGTGCCATCTCGACATCATTCCCATTCACGAGCGCCGATCTGACGCAAGAAAAAGGAATTCTGTACGGCATCAATATGCACAATAACGGCCTGGTGATTTTTGACCGATTTACACTAGAAAACGCCAACATGGTGGTCTTTGCGAAATCCGGATCCGGTAAGTCGTTCACTGTCAAACTGGAAGCAGTCCGCTCGATGATGATGGGAACCGATGTCCTGATTATCGATCCAGAGAATGAGTATCAGAAACTATCAGATGCCGTTGGTGGAAGTTATATTCGTCTATCGCTCAACTCGGATGTTCGTGTTAATCCGTTCGACCTGCCACACGTCGTGGATTCCGAAGAAGCAGATGATGCCTTGCGCGCCAATCTGGTTACGCTCCACGGTTTGCTGCGCCTCATGCTAGGCGGTGCAACCGTTCAAGCGAGTGGCCAAACCAACGTGACTGGCATGACACCCGCCGAAGAAGCTGACCTTGACCAGGCATTGATCGATACCTATGCTCGCGCCGGTATCACCAGCGATCCACTCACACACACTTCGCCGCCACCAACTATGGTTGATCTGTACGACACCCTGGTTCATATGGAAGGCAACGGTCCGGCACTCGCACAGCGTCTACGCAAGTACACGAGCGGTACTTTCGCGGGTATCTTTAGTCAGCAGTCGAATATCGATATCGACAATCAAATGGTCGTCTTTAACATTCGTGACCTCGAGGACGAATTGCGACCGGTGGCGATGTACATTGTCCTCTCTCATATCTGGAATGTTACCCGAAGTCATCTCAAAAAGCGCATGCTGATCGTCGACGAGGCGTGGCAATTGATGAAGTATGAGGATAGCGCAAACTTTTTGTTCAGCCTTGCGAAACGTGCCCGAAAATACTATCTTGGCGTCACGACAATCAGCCAGGATGTCGAAGATTTTATGGCCAGCAAGATGGGACGCGCCATCGTTGCGAACAGTTCGATGCAGCTACTCCTCAAACAATCACCGAGTGCCGTTGACGTACTGGCCGATGTATTCAAGTTAACTGACGAAGAGCGAAAACGCCTGTCAAACTTTCCAGTCGGACAAGGCTTATTCTTTGCCGGTGCAAATCACGTCCATATTCAGGTGGTTGCATCGCGCACCGAACACCAGCTCGTGACAACCAGTCCGGTCCAAATGATCCAGCAGCAAGAAGCCGCACGCATGCAGGCCGAGGCGGAGCGGCAAGCAACCCAACAACAAGGGAATGAGGCTCCGGAACAGGAACAAGCCGGAGGATAATAATCAATGGCTCTCAGAACAAAAAAGCGAAGCACTCCATCACATGATGATGTCAATCGTCGTATCGAAGAGCTCGAAGACTCTCCGCAATTTGACGATATGGGGGATTTCAACCACAGGCTCGCCCAAAACGACAGCTATGACGAAGATGGCAGCAATGATGAATATGACGAAGACCAATCGGACCAGATTGATTGGCAAGATACCGAAAATGACACAAATCCGGTTGATGATTACTATAAAAGGCGCTTTGGCACCGCCAAGGATCTCAATGATGCCGAAAGGAATAGTGCAACGGGTGGCAGTGATATCGGCGATGATATCGCCGGCGGTGAAAACACCCCCGCAGATACAGGAAGAGACCCCGTAAGTCCAAGTGGCAAAAGGGGAGGAAAAGGGAAACTGCGAAAGCTAATGGGCATGGGCGCCGGTCCAAGCGGTGTGATCGTACTCCTCCTTGCAATATTCGGCGGTAGCTCTGTCATTCTCGGCCCCGCATCATTGCTGGTTAACCTGCACGAGATTGGTACCAACCACACAAATCTAGGGCAAAATATCTACCAGAAGATGGGCAACTCTTATATCGGTGCCTTTTTTGCTGGGCAAAACCGTGATTGCTCCAAATCAAAGATTAAATGTACGTTTACCCGCATCACTGAAAAACAGAAGGCTCGTATGGAGGCACGCGGTGTGAGCGTAAAAACTGAACCGAGCCGCATCCCTGGCCTCCTCAAGATGCAGCGCATGGATTTTCCCAATGGAAGATCGGTTACGACGCGTAGTCAGTACAATAATCTCAAGTATATCGATATTCAGGCATACTCTCTGACAAAACGTTTCCCGGCACTTTCCTACGTCAATCCAAAAAGCGCGTTTCGCTTTGCGACCCAAAAGTTTGGCATATATGTTGGTAATAAATGGCGTTCAGCAAAAACCGAGGATAAAAACCAACGGAAAGCTGCCAATAAAGAATCATTGAATAACCACACCGGTGCCGCCAATACCAAAGACGCTAATGATACAAGGATCAAAAACGAAGGCAGGAAAAGAGTCAACACCGCCACCGGCCGCATAAGCAGTAAGGCGACAAGCTTCAAAAATAGCTTGACGACGGCGGGCGGTATCGGTGCACTCGGCAGCTGCATAACCTACGATCTCGTCCGGGCAGCCCGCGGTGCGGTTATGCTGTACTGGCACAAAGAGTTACTTGGCTTTGCCATGCCATTCTTGCAGGCAGGATCAATGATCAAAGAGGGTGATATTGACTGGGAGACTGTCGAGCAGTTTGGCGATCGCCTGACAGCACCAGTAACCGAGCAGGATGTACAAGACCGGCCAGATCTTTACAACGAGAGTATGATCGGCAAAACAGCTATGGACTCCAAGGCGTTTGGTGCTGCACTGCGTGGAGATCACCAAACCATCGAGGGAACCTATGCCGAAAAGTACGCCTCTTGGAATCCCGCACGAGCAGTAATCGGGGGCGGCATGATAGATGCCATCCAAGAGACAGTTCCTGGCGGTAAAGATAGTATAAAATATGCCTGTCAGGCCCTAACATACACTATGGTTGCTGCTGCTCGAACGTGCTTCAAGGGTGGGGTAAGCGCACTGGTATGCCTCGCTAGTGGCCTCGTAGAGTACGTTGCCGGCAAGTACCTCGCACCACCCGCCATAGAATTTCTCGTGAACCAACTATCTGAACCAGCCATGGAGGCAATTGCTGCCGCCGGACTCGATGCCGACCTTCATGGACCCCCACTCGGCGAGGCTGTTATATCGGCTGCCGGCGTGGCGGGTAATTACATGGATCGCGCTTCCGGATTCCCGGTTGCGAGTACCCGCGACCAAGCAAAGCAAGCCTTTATCGACACCTACACCGATGATGACTTTATCCAGGACCAGATCGCTACCGGAAGATTAGAGGCAGAGAAAAACCAGTTTGATGTCACAAATCAGTATTCGTTCGCCGGTCAATTCGTCTCTCGCTTTGCCGCAACGCCATTAGATGGAAGTTTATTCTCGGTAGTATCTAACATGGCAAACGTTGTCTCGGCTAACACGGTCTATCGATCGACCGCTAGCGCGACAAAGAATGGTATTTATCAACCGATCGAGATATATGGGTCCCAGGAAAAGATAGAGGAAACACTGGACAATTGTGCCGATCCCGCACTGCAAGAAGGCTCGGGTATTAACGTTCCAGGCCTGGGTGAATCATGTCATACCGTACCCGTCGTCCTTCCAACAGTTAGGGATTGCCTAGAAGACGAGGATGACCCAAACAGTGACAGGATATGCATACTGGAAGCGATTGATCACCTCTCGAATGACTTTACGTATTTCGATGGTAGTGAGGAAAAGCCATACATTGATGGCGATACTGGCAAACCCTCGGACTGGGATCAGTACAACAAATCTAGCCCAAATCAGGGCGAGAACTACGAGGAAAAAGACTATAAAAATCCATTCCTCATGTACATGCAATACTGTGGCCGCGACCGTAAATACCCACCGGGCTATACAGACAAGTCAATTACTCTGTCATTCTTAGAAGCGCAAGATATTCTAGAGGAAAGCTCCATTGACGTTGCAGAACAGGTACAGAACCTCCTGCAACCATATGATGACTGGCACGATTTCACCAACTGCGCAGTTGGAAACTGGGATGAGGAGGAGCTCGCCTGGATGTCGTATTACTATACAGCTTGCATGGGAATTCATGCCGGTGAGGAAGGACTTGACTACTGCTGGGAGGAGGCACCTGTAGCCGTTGCCGGGAGTTCGGACGGCTGGGTATATCCGATATGCGACGCAACCCTTTCGAGCCCCTACGGTCCACGAGAAGGTGGCTTTCATCGAGGCATGGATTTCGCTGCACCAACAGGAACTCCTATCTATGCGGCTCATAAAGGAACGGTCGTAAAAGCAGGGCCAGCCAGCGGCTTTGGTAACTGGATCGTTATTCAGCACGAAGTCGACGGTAAGCGCTACGATACCGTGTATGGGCACATGTTTAGTGATGGCGTCCTAGTAAGTGTTGGGGATACTGTCAACGCCGGTGACCAGATTGGTGAGGTCGGTAACGCCGGCACAAGCTCTGGTCCTCACTTACATTTCGAGATCTGGGATGGCGGACGAGATAGCGGCAACGCAATTGATCCAGCACCAATCCTCGACACGGCTGAGAGAACTTGTGGCGACCAGCCCACGACAGCCCAGCAGGACAACGCTGTATGCGTAGGGGATAGTAGCACAGCACCAGACAAAACCGACATCCTCAATCAGCTTGTCGAAACATGTCAGCAAATGTACGAAAGGGTCGATCAAGCATTCGGACCATTTGTGAAGGAGCCTCCGATAACAATAGCGATTGACCCCTCTATAGAGAGGTCGCTCGGCTATCCAAGTGAAGGTCGTATCCGTATGGCCAATCCAGGCTTTGATGGTGCCACTGTCGAGACATACTGGAAACCGACCCTCATCCATGAAATGATGCACCTCACTCAAAACTATATCTCAACCGCCCATCAGTGGATCACCGAGGGTATCGCTGAATATGGACGCGTAAAGCTTGGATTTACGTCGCCAAACTATCCTGTTAGTTGCGCCTACGAACCCTATAAACGATACACTGTAAACGGTGGGTATCTCTGTGCTAATGCGCTGTTTCGATACATCGAGAAACAATACGATAGTCAGTTCGTTGACAAACTCCACGACGCCGAGGGAAATGGTACATACTCTGACGCCTTCTTTATCGACAGAACCGGAAAGGACGTAGAAACACTCTATGCCGAATGTTTATCATTCGAATGCGCCGGAGGTAACCCGTAGGTTATAAAGCTATGACAATCCAAGAGATAACAAAAAAACTCAGGCTCTCGATTGCGATCTTTCTATCGCTCCTGCTGAGTGTTAGTTATCCCCAAACGGTACTGGGACAATCGGCGGATAGCGGCAGTGATCTCGATAAGTTCTTGTACTGCGAAATCGAATACGTCCTTTACTCCTGCGCTGATGAGTGTGCAGATACACCACCGGGAATAAGTCGCCAAGTTGGTGATGGGGATGGCGACAGTGGTGGCTGCGGAGGCACAACCGATGAAAATAAAAACCAAATATGGAATTATCTGCGCGGTCAGGGATTGAGCGAAGCGGCAACAGCAGGGCTTATGGGGAACTTTGAAAAGGAATCCACATTCAATCCAAAAGCAGTGAACCCTATCGGATGTATCGGTATCGCCCAATGGTGTGATCGCGGCCCTGACTTGCGCGAGTTTGCCGCCCTGCATGGCAATGGGCGCGATTGGGACTGCCTCAGTGTGCAGTTGGAGTTTTTGTGGTATGAAATGACAGAGACAAAGCAGGGAAATATGACCGCTCCTAGTAATAGTCGTAACCCTGGCGATCAGCTTGAGATACCTCTAGTCGATGCCCTTAATGGCGCCTCGTTTGAAAAGAGATCTATCTACGACAATCTCAACGTAACTGAACCGTACGTCACAGCATTGATCTTTCATGATTATTTCGAACGGGCTAATACGAACGCCGGTGAAGACAAGGGGCGTGGTGAGGCGGCAGAAAAACTCTTCCTTGAATTTACTGGTCAAAACCCATTAACCGCATCCCCAACCAACGCAACACCTGGTGGATCAAATGACTCCTGCGCCGGTACTACCGGTAACTTCACTACACCAAACGAGGAGTGCGCTGCATTAATCGCCGCTTATCGAGAACTAGAGGCACAAGGCAAAATTAGGCCGGAAACAGATTGGCACAAACAGAATAACGACAAAGACCTCGAGAACTGCACCACCGATCAAATTACCTGCGGCACGGGTGGTGGGATCGGTGGCGTGCATCCACGAATTCTCCGTGCTGTCGTGGATGCGGCCGGCAACAGCGGCGCCAGCGAACTTGTCACCTGGAGCTATAACACCGGCCATGGATGCGACGGATTGAACCACCCCCGTGGTATGGCAATCGACATTCAATGCGATGGTAACACGGGCACCAGTAAGGGCGGCAACACGGGAAGAGGGGCCACAGAAGACTGCAACAAACTCTTTATCTACTTTTATGACCACTATGATGAGTTGGGACTGACCGAGTTAATTTGGCAATATCCACCAGCCGGCTATCCCTGTGATGACCCAAAGATACTTTGTAACATAGCGGGCCACACAGACCATATACATGTGGGAACGAGGGTGCGATAATGAATACTATGGTAGCCTGGTTACTCTCACACAAAAAGACCGTTGTCTTTCTTGTTGTCCTGATTGTTACTATTTTGGTTATATACAATTTCTTCGCCCATAATGCTATTGTGCGTGTCGACGCTAACTCTGATATAAAGGCCCAGGAATACACCGTCTATGCGAGTACAGATGCGAGTACTGTCAAGGTAGGGTCAGCAGGTCTTATTGTGGTACCTCGCGAAACAAAGAGTCTTATCGTTGTTGCCGACGGTCGACTCAAGACCCAATCAGGGATTACTATTCCGTGGTACGGCTACGCGACAAAGACGGTTCATATTACTGCCGACAAGAACGCCAAGAAGGTCGCCTTTAAGAGCACATTTCGCGACACCTGCTCAACCTATGACCCTGCTACCGATCAACTTGCATTTTATGATTGTCTATCACCGACCGGGCTCTACACTTACCAGGCACCTACCAATGGGCGATGGGGTGTGAATAAGATTGCCGATATGAAGTATGTCAACAGAGAGGTCCGACCGTATCTAGGGGGCGTTATTGGTATCACCTATGAGGAGGATGAAGGTGTCCATGCCCATAGTCCAGTACCGATCGATACGTCCCCAAAGGCAGAAAAGGGGATTGAGGTAATAAAAAGCAACGGAAAACGAACCTCCTACACGCTACCGCTCGACGCAAACCTCTCGACAATGGCTTCAACAAAAATATTCACCGATCAAACCGACCCAACTAATAAACGTTTTATATTGGCCGATCCACTTGGTGTTATCCACCTAGGGACCCCTACCTCTGGAGGAGATGTCACTTATACCCGCATTGCACCACCCCCGAAGTACAATTACACAAAAAACGATACGACCTGTACGCTCAACCAGGAAAAAGCTTTGTGCTACTACGGAGATTCAGCCGTTGCCGAATTTATCAGAGAGCAGGAGGCCGCAGAGAGCAAGATAGGTGGCGAGCTTGATCCGACCTTCGTTGAACTCCGTTTTGACGAGGGGCTTGTTCGAACCGGCACAATCGATGAAGCAATATCTCCTGATAACCTCATCATTTCACCAAACGGTGAATTTTTCGCCAAGAGTTACAAAGCCCTCTATGCCATCAAAAGGGAAGGTAACGCCTCGTATCGATTAGAAGAATTATCGCAGAATGTCGACAGCGTCGCTGTTGCTGACCAGGTATATTTTGTACAGGATGAAGGCCTATTCAAAGTAGACCCACAGACAAAAAATTCCCATCAAGTATTCTCCTCGTCACACATTCAGTTGCACTCTGTCTATGCTGTATCGGGCAACGTTTTTATGTTTGGCACCGCCGGAGACACTAATGCTACCTACGCCTATCAGCTTCAGCCTAACGTACCACACACCTCAGACTCTCGCCTGATTGATCTATTCCCTCTCAGCGAAACCATCCCTGGTACCGTGGCCACAGACCTTGTTGGAGATAGAATATACGTGCGGCTTGCCGTTGCCTACGACAAATCATCACAAAACCCTGTCGACCAGGGTGAAGTTGCCTTACTGCGGAGTAACGTGTTTGATTATCTTGACAGCAACGGTATTGCTGTCGATAAAAACAAGGTAAACTTTGATTATTAACGCAATCTAATCATGCCAGCCCGCGACAGAGAAGAGGGGGCACTGACACTTGTCATAATAATCTGATGATTCTTAAAGTTCGTCACCAGGTGTGCTTGTCGATTTTTGTCGAGCTCGCTAAAGACATCATCTAGCAAAATAATCGGTTTTTTCTCGACGATCTCTTCGATCAAATCAACTTCGATAAACTTCACCGCTAGTACCATCGTTCGCACCTCTCCCCGTGAGGCCACCTGTGTTGCAGGTATATCATTCAAATAAAAGACGATATCGTGACGATGTGGTCCAACGCTCGTAAAGCCCAGTATCATATCACGCTGCGTTTGGTGCTCCAGTTCGGAGAGGAGCGCTTGTTCCGAATGGGTTGCTGCCTCGTGTGAATACGTTATCATTGCCTTGTCGTTTGTATCCGCAATCGTCTCATATACCGTCTGGATTTTTTGCTGTAATCGTCGGACGAGATTTGTTCGAGTTTGAATGATGTGCGCGCCATATTTTGCTAGACCCACATTCCACGCAAATAGGTCATGACTACTCGCGTTGTTTTTTAGTAGTTTATTACGCTGGGCTAGATTCTTTTCATAACGACTAATAATCCGTGAATAGCCAGGGTAGAGTTTGGCTGCAAGTCGATCAATGTAATCGCGACGCCGCGCTGGCGAACCATGAAGAAGTCGGAGGTCCTCTGGTTCAAACAGTACAACCGGGTAGCGCTCCGCTTGGGGCAGGCGAGCCGTTGCCTTATCGTTAATCACAAATTCCTTTTGTTTTGCGCTCTTGCGAGGTTGGTATTTTACCGTTCGCTCTTGGTCGTCACAGACAATATCAATACGCCACCACTCCGCACCCTGACGCAATAACTCGCTGTCAGTCCCCTTGAATGATCGCCCCTCGAGTGCAATCATAATTGCCTCTAGGAGCGTTGTCTTGCCACTTCCATTATCACCCGTCACAACTGTGGTCTGCGCCGAAAGTTGCCGCGAAAAATCGTGGTGAGACCGAACATTCTCGACCCTCAGCGACCGTATGAACATATCTAGCTCTTGAGTGGCATGATTATGTGTTGATAATCACTGTCTTTTTGGTCTGACGACAAAACACATGGTGAAAGCTTACCACTAAACCGAAAAATCACTTGTTCGCAGTCGAGCACCCCTAGCGCTTCGATAAGGTAGCGTGAATTAACGGTCACCTGGCCATCAGCCGATATAGTGGCCGATGCTTCAGAAGTATTTTCACCAAGCTCGCTCGCAACAGAGTGAAGCGATAACTTTTCTCGTTCAGCATCGGCAGTAACTGTAACACTGCCGCCCGATTCACGCGCAAACAGACCAGCTACCTTTGTAATCTGCGCGAAATCGGCTCGGGGCAGGGTAATAACTGATTCTGACGTTGCAGGAATTAACTGACGATAGTCGGGGAAATCACCATCAATCAACCGGCTTGTAATTTCGGCGTCGTTTAATCGAAACCGCACCTGCGTCTCATCGAATAATACCTCGACTTCATTAATATCATCATTAACTGTTCGTAGCACCTCCTGAAGCGTTGAGGTAGGGATAATTGCCGAGACATCACTTTTTGTCGCGACAAGCTTTTTCTCCGACAAGCGATAGCCATCGGTCGCAGCGAGGTATAGCGACCCCTCGTGTGAATGCCAATAAACACCCGTCAGCACAGGTCGAGTCGCGTCATTACTTGCGGTCAGAATTGTCTGTCCGATAGCTTGTTTGAGTGATGCGGTGTCGATACTATAGCTGACCGCCGTTTTTTCGTTGATTGTCGGAAGCTCCGGAAAGTCGTCCGCCACGATACCGTTAATCGTTGACGTGTAGCCATCTGCCTTTATGTTCAGCTTATTGTCGGTTACCTTCATTGTGACAGTTGTTTTTGGCAAGCTCGAGACAAATTCGGTGATCAGACGTGCCGGAATGGTAATCGCACCTTCGTTAATAATCTTTGCACCGATCAACTGCGTCGAAGCAATTTCGAGATTTGTTGCCGCAACCATCAAACGATGGCCGTCAGTTCGAAGGAGGATATTACTCAGGATAGGTAACTGCGTCTTTGTACTTGCAACACGTGATGCCGCACCAAGTGCACGCGTGAGATTTTCTTGTGTAACTGTCAGTTCCATTGTTATTACCTTTCTAAAGAATTTAATTTTGTCGTACTTATAGTAGGCTTAGTGGAAAGCGGGGATAACGGCAATAATACAGAGGTAAGACAGAAAAAATGCTGTGGAAAAGCCAGTGAAGAACACGAGTATAGAATTGGTGAAAAACTGGCCTTATACACATCCATGACGATATATCGAACAAGGGAGAGAGGGTTTTGCACTGTGCTATCCAAACCAAACCAACAAGAAATTCGCATGAAATACACATTCTTTCCACATATATTATGCATATAATCGCTCCCGGATTTCAGCAACTTGTTCACGGGTGGTAAAGTCGAGTTTGATCGATTTTTCGATTTTTTCGACAGAGTGAATAGCGGTAGTGTGATCTTTGCGCCCCAGCTCGTTCGCAATCTTTGGAAAACTGAGATGGAGCTCACTACGTAAGAGATACATAGCAATTTGTCGAGGGGTCACGATATGCTTGTCACGCTGCGCACTACAGATTTCACTCGCTGATAGCGAAAAATATTTAGCGGTTTTGTCGATAATTTGCTTTGCCGTGACGTGTTGAGGGCGACTACGACGAACATTCCCGAGTAATCCCTCGGCAGTTGTGATATCTGGTGTCATGTTTCGCATCTCGGCATAGGCGAGTAATTGATTTAAGGCCCCTTCGAGCTCGCGGATATTCGTTTTGACATTGTTTGCGAGGTACTCGATCGTTTCTCGTTCCAGCTCGACACCCGATAGAGATGCTTTTGCTTCGATAATGGCACAGCGCGTCTCGAAATCCGGCATTTGAATATCAATCGGCATCCCCATCTCGAAACGACTGCGGAGTCGTTCGGTAAGGGTAGGGATGCTGCGTGGAGGTTTGTCGCTCGTGATGATAATTTGTTTATTATTTTGATGAAGCGCGTTGAATGTGTGAAAGAATTCTTCTTGGGTTTTTTCCTTGTTGGCGATAAACTGCATGTCGTCGATAATTAACACGTCAACATTTCTGTACTTGTCAGAAAACCCCTTCTTTTTGAACCGGATACTTTCCAGAAACTCTTTGACGAATGTTTCCGAGCTGATATAAACAACGCGCATATCTGGCTGGTGTTTGACGATTTCGTTGCCAACTGCCTGCGCCAAATGTGTTTTACCGAGACCTACGCCACCGTACAAAAATAACGGATTATATTTTATGCCAGGATATTGCGCGACGGCCTGACAAGCGGTGTATGCTAGGTCATTACTTGATCCGACAATAAAGTTCGAAAAAGTATAGCGGGGATTTAACCCACCTGTTTTTTGTGATGATGGCGGCTTGGCTGTCAAACGATCAATATCGCTGTGATGTTGGGCGGTTGTCTCGCGGCTGATTGTCGTCTTACGACCGCTCGTCTTGACGATGAACTCAATACGCTTTGCCTCGATATCGTGCTTTGCAAGAACCTGCTTTATATGATCAGAGAACTTGACCTGAAACTGACGGACGGCAAAAATGTTGGGGACGGCGATTGTGACGCATTCGTCGGTTGCCTCAAGAAGTTCAGTGTTCTTGAACCAGGTAACAAACGTGGCATGGGGGATAGAGAGCTCAATTTCCCCTAGTACGCTTTGCCATAACGAGTGTTGCACCGATTCCTCCTCCCTGGTCCTTTGTCGTTCTCGCCACCAAGAAAACGAATGTATTACTACGAAATACTATAAGGGAGCGGTGACTTTTCCACAAGCTCTAAAATAAACAACACCCGATAGGGCCAACAGAGGCATTATTTTTCCACAATTTAGAACCACCCCTGTAAATGTGTGGAAAAAGGAGGTGGAAAAGTGGAAAAGAGACACGAGCAGTGTCAGAATATTGAAAAAACTACCAAAATACGGTACAGTATCAAAGATATGCCAAAGAGAACATACCAACCACATACGCGTCACCGTGCAAAGACTCACGGATTTCGCGCCCGTAAAGCGACCAAGGCTGGTCGCGAGGTGTTAAAGCGTCGTCGGCTAAAAGGACGCGCAAAGGTGACAATTTAGGAATAGCTCCGCCCGGTGGCGGAGTTTTTCTTATAGCTCCCTCGTTATTTTCTCTCTCGCGCTCTGTAAAACCTATATACTAGATACATATGCTTGGATACAAGAATCGATTTCATGGACATGGCAGTCTCAAGTACGTCTATAGTAACGGAAAAAGTGTTCGTTCACGACTGATATCTCTTAAAACGACGGCCCATCCCCGTCGGCATGATCCGCGTGTTGCGGTTGTCGTGAGCAAGAAAGTCGTTAAAGGGGCAGTTCCTCGTAATCGTATCCGCCGTCGTATCTATGAAGTGGTGCGACACGAACTTCCCCAGATTCAGCCGGGGAGGGATATTATCCTGATCGTCTTTTCTGCCGAAGTGCTCACCACACCGTCGCAAACACTCACAGAAACAGTGCAGCAACTATTGCGTGAGGGTGGCGTGTACCGCCAATAGCAATTATGCGTCAGGGGTGGTATAATGACGAAAAGCCACCACGACACGTTGACCTGTGGTGTATGGAGTAAAGATACATGAATATTTTTGAAGTTCTCATTGTACAGCCGCTATTTAACCTCTTGTTAGTACTTTATAATGCCATTCCCGGTGGTGATTTTGGTGTTAGTATTATCCTGTTTACGATCTTATTGCGTGTCGTTATGTATCCGCTGGTTAAAAAACAGCTGCATCAAACCAAGCTGATGCGTAAGCTACAGCCAGAACTAGAGCAAATCAAGAAACGCACCAAGGGTAACCGTCAGCTACAGGGCATACAAATGATGGAACTCTATAAGCGTCATGGCGTCAGTCCCTTCCGATCGATTGGCATCCTTCTTATCCAACTACCTATCTTCATCGCCCTCTACCTGGTTATCCAGGTATTTGTTCGTCGTGATGAGTTCGCCAAGTACACCTATGACTTTCTCGAGAATATTCCGTCAATCAACCAGATTGTTCAGACGCCCGACTCGTTCAACGAGACATTCCTAGGCGTCGTTGATCTTACGGAGCACGCGATTAATAGTGATGGTATCAATTTTATCCTCGTAGGCATCGCAATTATCGCTGCCGTTGGTCAGTACTTCCAGAGCAAGCAGACGATGCCGCAAGATCCTGCCAAGCGTCGCCGGTTGCGTGACATTATGAGTGATGCTGCAAATGGCAAAGAGGCGGATCAGTCAGAGATAAATAATGCGGTCATGGGTAAGATGATCGTCGTATTGCCGTTTGTCATGCTGGTTATCATTCTTAATCTACCAGGCGCTCTTCCGCTTTACTATGCAACGATGACACTTGTTGCAATTATGCAACAATCGCATATTCTCAAACAGGACGAGGAAGAGCTTGAGGATATCGCCGAAGAGCATCCCCAAAAGAAAGCGGCGTCAGGCAAAAAGGCAACCGCAAAGGCACGTGCCAAGGCAGCAAACGATGCGACAGTAACGCGTGTTGTGGCGAAACCATCGGCCTCAAGGAAAGGTAAGCGGACAAAGGGAGGTAAGAAATGAGCGGTGAAGAAGCAGTAACATTTGCAAAGAAATACGTCAGCGACATACTTTCATTCTTCGGGATAAATGTCGATGTTGATGCCTCGCTGAGCGATGATGGATTTATCGAGCTCGCCGTTCCCTCGACAGAATCAAATAGCTTACTGATTGGCCGCAATGCCGAGACGCTTCGCAGTATGCAGTTTTTGGTAACAAATGCACTACGCAGCCAGGACGCTGAAGTAACGCGGGTGAATATTGATATTGCTGACTATAAAAAACAGCGGGCAGACAAGATCGCCAAACAGGCGAAAGAGTGGATCGAGGAAGTTCGCCAGACGGGTGACTCAAAGGTGCTGAGCCTGAATGCGGCCGATCGGCGCGTTGTGCACGGTGTTGCGAGTGAATATGCGGATATCCAGACCTTTTCTGAAGGCGAAGGTCTGGACCGCAAGATCGTCATCGCACAGCAAAGCTCTTAGCTCTTCGGTGTTTTGAGGGCATTCTTGTACACGGCGAGTGTTTGCGTTGCCATACGCTCCCACGAGTATTCCTTGGCCTGAGTAAATCCTTTTTTAATGAGTATCCTTCGCAAGGACGCATCCTCGATAACTGAACGGATCGCCTGGGCAATATCATTGGTGTCGCGTGGATCAAAATAGACAGCTGCGTCACCAAGCACCTCCGGTAGACAGCTTGCTTCGCTACTTGCAACAGGAGCGCCATGTGCCATTGCTTCGAGTCCTGGCAAACCAAACCCTTCAGAGAGCGACGGAAAAACGTAGGCTGCACAGTGTTTGTATAGCCAGCTTAGCTGCTCATCGGAGACAAAACCGGTGTAGTGGATGTTCTTGTATCCACGATGGCGAAACAACTGTTCGTTCTTTGTATGCATGGCACTTTTTTTGCCTACCAAGACAAGGCCAAGCTTTGGATATACCTCAAGCAGCTTTTGGTGAGCGGCAGCGAGCGCTGGAATATTCTTGTAATCATTTTGTGCCCCAACATAGAGCAGGAATGTATCGAACGGTAGTTGTACGGGGGACGATGCTGCAGTGGCGCCGTCAGCTGCCTCGTAGGTAACGGTGATCTTTTGAAGCGGTATCCTTGCATACGCCGCATAGGCTTCCTTGACATAGTTTGAGGGCGTAATAATATGACTGCTCGTCCTGGCGATACGTCGAAATACATATTTCCCAACCAATTGCTTTAGATGATATGTCAACCAGTTCTTGTCCGAGCTATAAGTTTTCAGTAGAGTCAGATCGTGAACAGTAGTGACGTGGTTGCCGGTGTACAGGATTGGTTGTTGTGGCATACAAAAGTGCACGAGGTCGGGCGATAGATTGTTTAAAAATGTCCTAAAGCCAATCTGCTCGTCTAGTGAGTAGTTCGCAAAGTCTGCGGCAGTAACGGTGAAGCGTGGATTACTAGGTCGCCAATAGTCGAGGTCTTTTGTTGGCACGAGGATAGTATAACGGTGCTTGGTATCGAGCTCTTCCAGATAGGTTAGTAATCGCTCGATGTAGCGCCCAGTGGTCGAGTTGATGATGCGGGCATCGATAACGATATGTTTCATTGTTTTCCTTTTGTCGCGTGGTATTCGTCGATCAGATAGAGGGGACGTCGCTTCGTTTCATTGAATATTCTGCCAATGTATTCGCCGATAATACCAAGTGATAATAGTTGCACGCCCCCAAGGAATAGCACAACGGCCATAATTGATGGGTAGCCAGCCAGATCACTGCCAAATAACAGCGTGCGCACAACTAGATACACAATGTAACCAAAGGCAAACAGCGAGATGATCATCCCCAGGGCCGTCGAAAAACGCAAAGGCGCAGTAGTGAACGAAACAATCCCATCAATTGCAAGGTTCAACAGGCGAAAGTAATTCCATTTTGTTTCCCCACCGGCCCGCGCATCGCGTACATAGGTAATCTCCCGCTTGCTATAACCGATCCAGCTGAATAGACCCTTCGTGTAGCGCTCACGTTCACGCAGTTGCTGGAGTGCCTCGACGCAGCGGCGATCGAGCAAACGAAAATCACCGGTATCTCGCTGAATCGGAATGCGGGTCGACCGCTGTAATATTTTGTAGAACAATGACGAGGTTGTTCGTTTGAGCCACGACTCGCCAACACGCTCGGTGCGGCGTGCATACACGTCGTCGTAGCCTTCACGCCACAGGCGGATCATGTCTGGAATCAGTTCTGGCGGATCCTGTAGGTCGGCATCTATGATAACCAGCGCATCACTGTCGACATGGTCGATTCCGGCGATCATTGCAACCTCTTTGCCAAAGTTTCGTGATAAATTAATATAACTAACCCGCTTGTCCTCTTTGGCGAAATCCTTGATGATCGTCAACGTCTTGTCAGTGCTGCCATCGTTGACAAACAGAAACTCAAAACGGCAGTCATCCACTGTTTTTCCTAGCTTAACCAAACGGGCAAAAAGCTTTGGCAGGTCCAACTCCTCGTTATACGCTGGAATGAGGATAGTGACCTTCTTGTTCATACATCTCAGTATAACACCTCAGAGAGAAGTAGGAGCTAACCTTTTAAGTGCTAAAACGGTATAATAAAGAGCAAATTAAAGGAGGATAGATGTCTAGTATTAAAGATAAGCTACTCGAGCTTAACCTAAAAGGAACAATGGAAAAGCTTAGGCTTGTTGATGCTATTGAGCAGATTGCAAACGAGGATGGCTATGTGACGGTGGACCGTAATGATAGCAAGCCGTGGGGGGCATATCTTAGGTTTGATAGTAAAGATGCAGCACGGTTTATCAGGGTATTTTTTCCAGGTCTTAGTCTAGAGGAGGCGCAGTTGGGCATAAAAGACGCTGAACTTAGTCCAAAACTGTTACTCGTGTCACCCGATCAACGGCTTAGTTGGCAGTATCATGATCGTCGCGCCGAGCGTTGGGCATATCTGACAGACGGAGCGTATCACAAAAGTCATAATGATGAAGAGGGCAAAGTGAGGGTAGCAGTAGCAGGAGAGGTGGTGCAGTTTGCTAAAGGGGAGCGCCACCGACTTGTAGGGGTATCAGGCGCATACACATTAGTAGCCGAGATTTGGCAGCACAGTGATTCGCATAATCTCTCTGACGAAGAGGATATTGTACGCATCTCTGATGACTATAACCGATAGAATTGTGTATAATAGTGGTAATTGATTATTGAAAATGCGAGGAACAAATCATATATGTCTGCAACAAGCAAAAGAGCACTCATTACTGGTATTACTGGGCAAGATGGAGGTCATCTAGCAGCTCTACTCCACGGAAAGGGGTACGAGGTATTTGGTATTATTCGGGGTCAGCATAATCCAAGACGCCTGATTACCCAGCAAGAATTTCCCTATGTAACTTTGATTGATGCAGATCTAACCGATTCATCGTCGCTTGTTCGTGCTATGCAGGTTGCCAAACCGGATGAGGTGTATAACCTTGCTGCCATTAGTCATGTTGGTTATTCATTCAAAAACCCGCAACTGACAGCAGACGTGACTGCAAAAGGTGTGTTAAACATGCTTGAAGCGATTCGTCTGACGGATAAAGGAGGTAACGTTCGTTTTTATCAAGCATCAACCTCAGAGATGTACGGCGGCCTCGAATATAATCGTCCTGAAAAGGGCTATGACGAGCAGTCAACATTTCATCCACGCAGCCCATATGGTGTTGCTAAGATGTACGGGCACTGGATTACACAGAACTACCGTGAAAGCTACGATATGTACAATGTTTCAGGGATCCTGTTTAATCACGAGGGTGAACGACGTGGCGTTGAATTCGTTACACGAAAGATCTCCAATGCTGTTGCTCGAATTAAATTAGGCAAGCAGGATCATATAGAGCTTGGTGATTTATGGCCAAAACGCGACTGGGGCTACGCGGGTGATTATGTTGAAGGCATGTGGCGTATGCTGCAGCAAGACAAGCCGGACAATTATGTGCTCGCAACAGGGGAAACGCATTCTATAGAAGAGTTCCTGACATTAGCGTTTGCCGAGATCGGCATTACGGACTGGAAGCCATATGTGAAACAAAACCCAGCGTTTATGCGTCCTGCTGAGGTCGACCTGTTACTTGGTAATCCTGAAAAGGCTGAGCGCGAGCTTGGGTGGGAGCGCAAAGTTGATTTTCCTGGACTCGTGAAGTTAATGGTTACTCACGATTTAACTGTAGAAGAAACAAAAATTTAACTCATGACAGGATGGAAACGACTTTCCCGTAAAGTCATTTACGAAACGAAGTTTCTGCGGTTATATGAGGATACTGTTCAGCTCCCGGGTGGAGATATTATTGATAATTATAGTGTAGTGAGTACAGGGGATAGCGTGGTTGTTGTCGCGACGGACGAGAATGACAACGTTTTGCTATTTCCAGAATATAAATATCCTATAGATCAAGAGATACTCTGTTTTCCGGCCGGTGGTATAGACTCGGATGAAAGTCCTATTAATGCGGCAAAAAGAGAGTTGCGAGAGGAGACAGGATACGACTCAGATGATATCGAAATTCTTGGAGAATCGTACGACTATCCCTCGAAGGTCCAGCACAAGGATTATATCGTCAGGATAAGAAATGTACGCAAGATGACAGACATTACCCACGAGGCGACTGAGTCGATTGGTGAACTGATCCTCACTCCGATATCTGACATCAATGAATTGTGGAGGTCGGGGAAATTTAAATCAACACACATGGCTTCGGCGCTAGCGTATGCCTTTCCGGAACAACTTGTAAGGGGATAAGTTCGAAAGAGCTACTCTTTCTTTGATTGAACAAAATCGCTGACTGTCTGGTCTATGTTAATTTCCGGATACCAGTTAATCTCATTCTGTAGAAGTGAGCTATCGCCTACAATTTCAGGGATGTCTGTTGGCCTAACTAACGACTGGTCTATCTCGAATGATATGCTGTCTCGCCCCATTTTAGACTTCAGTATCTCCAGGATTTCTTGGCCGGACAGGCTCTTACCAGAACAAACGTTATAGATGGGTGACTTTAACTCTGGTGCCAGTATCATTTTTGTGTATGCCTTGGCAATATCTCGCACATCAGTATAGTCACGCCTTGTATCAACGTTGCCTACCTTTATAGTGCTGTCGGTTGTACTACTAATACGATCATAAAAATCGGGTAAGATGAATCCTTTCGCCTGACCGGGTCCAATATGATTGAATGGTCGTGCAACTACGCAGTCAAGACCGCGCTGTCGATAGTACATAATCTGATTTTCAGTCAATACTTTACTGACGGCATAGGGCGAAGTATATCCAATTTCTCCGTCTTCTGGTATCGGCATGGGTTGATTTGGACTGTAAATTGCACCGCTGCTTATTATGATAATGCGCGGACGTCTCTTCTTTTGCTGGTAGTATTCACACAGGTTCGTAACGATCGAGCTGTTGATTTCTATGTATTTCTGAGGGTTATCAAACGATGGTCCGACCGCCGCCAGTCCTGCAAGATTTATCACCCCATCTACCTCACCAGTATCGGGCCACGAACTAGCCAGATCTTGGCTATAGTAGTCATCTACTAGCTCTTTGATGTCGGGCTGCAGTTCTGGTTCATGTCCAACACCAATAACGGATACGTTATTTTTGACCAATTCACGCGTCAAATGATGGCCAACAAAACCGTTGATACCGCTGACGACAACTCGTTTTTTAGACATACATTTATTATATCAGTCTCTCGTTAGCTCTACGAATTCTTCCCATTCTGTCGTTGGATACCCCCGCTCATCATGTGTGTCAGGGCAGGTGTTTGAACGATGGTAAGTCTCGATAAACATTTCTTGCGCTCTTGTCGTCAAGTTTAGGGCAGCCTGGCCCGCATGTCTATTAATGTATTGATGGTAGCTATCAACATAAGGGCAGTTGTGATCATAGGTCATTCGAGGACGCTCTTCGGTATTTGACATATTCAACATATAATTGAAATATATCATATAGAATACGTATGCGCAACAGTAGTAAATGCGCTATAATGGAATGCAATGATGGATCAATTAAAACAGCGCTATCGCTATTCGTTCATTATTCTTAAACAGCTCGTTGTTACTGATTTCAAACTACGTTACAAGGGATCGGTACTTGGCTACTTATGGACTTTGTTGCGACCCTTAGCACTTTTTGCCGTATTGTACGTTGTGTTTGTTAACTTTCTCCGTTTTGGTGATGCAATTCCGCATTATCCTGTCTATCTTCTCCTCGGTGTGGTACTGTGGAGCTATTTTGTAGAAGTGACAGTAAACGGTGTGACATCTATAGTAGGCAAAGGCGATTTGATGCGAAAGCTTGCCTTTCCGCGTTATGTGGTTGTCGTTGCCGGTTCGGTTTCAGCACTTATTAACCTAGTGATAAATCTGCTAGTAGTTATGCTATTTATCGTATTCAACGGAGTAGATCTAACATGGAATATCGTCTGGCTACCGCTGATTATCCTCGAGCTTTTTATATTTGCACTTGGTATGAGTTTTCTATTGAGTGCCCTCTATGTTCGCTTTAGGGATATCAATTATGTATGGGAGGTTTTGATTCAGGCTGGGTTTTATCTTACCCCAATCCTCTACCCGCTTTCACTGGTAGAACAGTTTTCGGAATTTGCTAGTAAATTCCTGCTAATAAACCCGATGGCGCAAATTATACAAGATGCACGGTATGCTCTCGTGACTGTGCAGACGGACACCGTTCATACCGTTTTTGCAGGAAGTTTATACTGGCTAATTCCGTTTACTATTGTCGCTGTAGTAACAGTTGCCTCGGCGATATATTTCAGGCATAAATCGCCATTATTTGCGGAGGAGATCTAGCATGAGTGAGCGCATCGCAATTTCAGTAAATAACGTGTCGAAAAACTTCAAACTACCACACCAAAAAGTCTCGTCTATTAAAGATATATTCATTCGTCCACTCCAAGTATTTAGGGGAAACAAAACAGTCGAGGCACAACATGCACTACGAAACATTAGCTTTGATGTTCGCGAGGGTGAGTTCTTTGGTATTGTTGGTCGTAATGGAA
Source organism: Candidatus Saccharibacteria bacterium UBA2112 (assembly GCA_002331045.1). GTDB lineage: Bacteria > Patescibacteriota > Saccharimonadia > Saccharimonadales > Saccharimonadaceae > UBA2112. The sequence continues at coordinate 16,513 of DCYK01000010.1, read as the reverse complement.
GCGGCAAAAGCACACTTTTAAAGATTTTGGCAGAGATATACCAGCCAACGCGTGGTGAGGTGAGTGTTAGGGGCAGGCTTGTGCCATTCATTGAGCTTGGCGTGGGTTTTAACCCGGAGCTGACAGGTCGAGAAAATGTGTATCTGAGCGGTGCGCTAAACGGCTTTAGCGAAAAAGAAATCGATGCAATGTATGATGACATAGTGGAATTTGCCGAGCTTGAGGCATTCATGGATCAAAAACTAAGAAATTACTCGAGCGGTATGCAAGTGCGTCTTGCTTTTTCAGTCGCCACCCGTTCGGAGGCCGATGTACTACTGATTGACGAGGTACTAGCGGTAGGTGATGCGGATTTCCAAAGGAAGTGCTTTGACTACTTTAAAAAGCTAAAAAAAGACAAACAAACTGTGGTGTTTGTGACTCACGACATGACCGCAGTCCGCGAATATTGTGACCGAGCCATACTCATGAATGACAGCAGGACGGTCTTCGTTGGCGACCCAGACAAAGTTGCCGACGAGTACTTAAAAATCCTATTGCCGAAAAACTCTAGCAGCAGCAACAAGGCTAACACGATACCTAAAGAAGGAGCAAAAATAACAAATCAAAACCTAGTACTAAAGAATAACAAGTACCATATGGACTTTACCATTGAATCACTAGGTGCAAAGAATGTGATAGCTGGCTTTAAAGTAAGTGATGCAGCGGGTCGAGCATTGTTTGGTACGAACTCTAGAATTATGCAGAAATCCATAGACCTCAAGGGCGGAAAAGTGAAGCTAGCCTGGTCATTTGACGATATCTTACATGATGGGCTGTATGACATCGATATAGTTGTTTCCAATGATACCCTCACGCAGGTTTTTCACAAGATAGAACGTGCTTTTACGGTTCGAAAAGCTAGTAGGCAGCGCACGCCATACCCTGTTTATCCGGGTATAACTGTAGAAATTGACGCTAGATCGGGAATAGATGTATGAAGAAGCTGATTTTTATTCACATACCAAAGACCGCGGGGACATCTATCTATAAAGTTCTCTCGAGTGCATTTGAGAAAGACAGATTTTCCACAGGTGTTTATGTGAATCATGTTAAACACTCGGCGTTAGAGGGTAAACAGTTTTTTGCCGGTCACTTTGGTATCAATGACATAAAGAAGATTACCGATGAAGAGTTAGAGTATTTTACTTTTGTGCGAAACCCGTATGAAAGGGTGTCCTCTCTCTATTATTACTGGAAATCGCATCAACATGCTTTATATACACCAGATAGAAACCCAAGTTATTATGGTGTAAGGCGTGCAGGTGAGAGTGATAGTTTCTTAGATTTTCTAAATACAGAAGATCAAGAGGTATTAAAAGACATATCAAACTGTCAGTGCAGGTATATATCTGGAGCGGTAGATGACCCCGTAAATGTAAACAGTCTGCTTCTATTTTTTAGAGCGATATTCTCTATATGGAAAAATAAAATATTTGTAGGATTAACAGACGAAACAGAGAAGTCCCTGGAGTTGTTGATCAAACGGCTGCATATTGCTCCGAATGAAAAAATTTCCGCCAGAGAGAATGTGACGAAAAATCGCCCAAGTAACTCAACAAAAGAGGATAGACGTATTCGATCTCTAAACAGGGCGGATATAATGCTGTATTGGTATGTAAAATTTATTTACGGCTTTCGAAGTATCCTTAGCTTTAGTGGTTCTAAAACAAAGGCTTGACAAAAGCATAATGATACATAAGAAAATACTTATTATAGCCCCATACCCCATAGTCAGCCCCCAGCATGGTGGTCAGAAGCGGTTGCATGCGATTGTTGATCATTATAAGAATATCTTTGCGCGGGTAGACTTCAAGGCTATCTATAACCCAAATCATTATATTGATCGTGGTGAAAACGATTTGCTGATATCCGACGTAAATATTTTGTCTCATTACCAAAAGATGCCATACAATGCCGCAATGATTACAGGACGGGCGCTCTATGATGATCCGCACATAAAGCACTCACTGATCGAGTATATTAATCGCGAAAAGCCGGACATCATTGAAATTGAACAACCATTCTTTTATGACAGTCTACTCAAGTTATTAAAAGAGTGTAGAGTAAAGCCAAAGATCATTCTGAGTTCTCACAATATTGAGTCGGATATGAAAAAAGATACGTTCATTGATTTGGGCGTTGGCAAAGATGTGTATCAGCCAATCGTTGAACAAATTGAAAAACTTGAACGAAAAGTAAGTCAAGAAGCGGATTTTGTCTTTGCGGTTAGCAACGAAGATGCAGAAGACCACAGAAGACTTGGCACAAAGGACGTACTAACTATTCCGAATGGTATAGCAAGGAGCGTACCTTCGAAACGATCCATTCAAAAATGGGAAACATACCTAAAGAAGCACAAAATAACTAAGCCAATTTTATTTGTAGGCAGTGGTCATGCGCCAAACTGGAAAGGTTTTGAGAAGATGGTCGGAACCGACCTGTCCTACCTAGACAGAGGAGCAAAGATATTTTTGGTCGGTGCTGTGTCTGACTATTTTAAGCAAAATATCACGGACAAAGCATTTTGGGAAAAGGTTGAGGCATTAGGTAGGGTCGATGAGTCCGACTTAAGCGCGTTGCTGCATGTGAGCGACACTATCTTGCTGCCGATACTATCAGGAGGTGGATCGAATTTAAAAACAGCCGAGGCGCTGCTAGCGAATAAAAAGATTGTTGCGAGCAAATTTGCGTTTAGGGGATATGAAGAATTCATAGATCTACCTAACGTCAGGGTTGTCTCAAGTTCGACCGAATTTAAAAAGGCGATTACTAAATCAATAAAAAGCAGCCTTAAAGCACGCTCGGCGAAACAGCAAGAAACGGTCGACTCTGTGGAATGGGCAAGTCGGTTATTTCCATTAGAGCGGAGTATCAAAAAAGCATTAAACTACCCCCAGCAGACGGTGTACATCGACGTAACAACCTTATATAAAGGGCGCGGCTTGACAGGAATCCAGCGAGTGGTTAGAAGTCTCTTGCCGTACTTTATGGATAATACGGAAGGCTATGACGCTAAAGCAATTTTTTACGATGATACCAGGGGTAAGTACGCTGTATTCGCAAACCACGACATGAAAGAACTTGCCAGCTCGCTTCACTATGAAGCACTCAATCCAACACACGAAATCGAAATTACTCAGATAAAAGATGGTGATATATTTTTTGATATCGATTTGGTGTGGAGCAGCAAACCAGACAGGCGTGAATTATATGCAATGCTGAAGTCTAATAATGCGAAGGTATATACCTACATCTATGATCTTACGCCGATTTATCAAAAGGAATTGACGCACCCGCAAACGCAAAAGGATTTCCCGAAGTTCTTAGAAGCAGTTTATGAGTATGCGGATATGGTTATGACCGACTCACGATCAAGCGAGAAAGATTTCTTGCAATACAAAATGGAACGGGGCGTAGATCGTCATATCAGTACACTTGTGACAGGGCTTGGTAGTGATTTTGCTTTGAAGAGTAAAAATGACAAATACCCGAAACGCTTACGCAAAATATTGTGGAGTAAGTATATTCTTTTTGTTGGAACTTTGGAGCCACGTAAGGATCAAGAGCTGCTTTTTGATACATTCAAGAAAATACACAAACACGATAAAAAACTAAAATTGGTATTCGTTGGTAGACAGGGGTGGAGCAACGAAAGGTTTATCACTAAGCTAACGCAAGATGAGCTATTTAATAGAAATGTTTTTTGGTTAAAAGATGTTGACGACTACGATTTAGAGAAGCTCTACAAAAAAAGTTTTTTGAATGTGTACCTATCAAAGCACGAGGGCTACGGGCTGCCTGTGGCGGAGGCACTAAAGTACAATAGGCCCATCATAACTTCCCGCAATAGTTCGATGTATGAAGTTGGTTTAGACTTTGCTGATTACGTACAGTTCGGCAGCGAGAATGAACTTGAGAGTATGATAAGGCTCTATTCCAACAAGTCTTTCTACAAAAACAAGGTTAATAAAATTAAACGCTATTATGGGACTATTCAGTGGGGTACAGTATACAAGACAATCCATAAAGCAATCGTGCACGACCTTAATAAACCAACCCTAGGAACTGAAAAAAATCTACAGCACGTTGTTATTAGTATACGCCCAGATGATTTTGAGCGATGCATAAGGCAAACAGATAGATATTCATCAATGGTGAAAGAGTATGTTGTTATCACGCAGAAGAAGCTCATGCCTATCTATAAGAATATCAAGTCCAAGCACAAAATTATCGTAGTGGACGAACAGAAGCTGCTGGGGAAAGAGTTCGATGTGTTTGTGAAGGCTCCGCATCAAAAGAAAAATTGGATGCTACGCGCAGCAGTACCCAGGCTTAAGCTATTGGACGAACAGTACATAATGCTTGATGACGATAATCTTCCCATTAGGAGGGTTGGTATTGAGCATTATATAGAAAACGGCCGCTACAAAGCCTATTTCTATAACGATCTTTTGAGCCAGAAGCGAATTGATACTAGCTACGACATTGGTCAACAGCAAACCACCGAGTTGCTACAGCGTAACCATCTTGAGCTTCTTAGCTATTCGTCACATTGCCCTCAAGTCATTAACAAAACGCTCTTCAGCGAGATGCTCGATAAACTACAGTCGCAAATAGGCGACAAGCAAGTCGACGAATGGTCAATGTATTTTAACTATGTAGCAACGAATTACCCAACGATGGTCCAGAAGAATTTATATGAAACACTGAATTGGCCAGCACATCCAAATGATTGGCAGTTCAACTACGTCCCGTCTAAATACACATACGAAAACTACTACAGCCACATATACGAAGATACAGATAACTTCTTTTATGGATTAAAGCTATCGTCACCACTTAGCGAAAAACTAGCTATCAAGAAAGAACAACATACGCCGCACCTGGTAACGAAAAAGTTGCGTAAAGCCGCTTTCGAGTATTGTCGCGAACTAAATATGGTCCATGGAGATATAAGTTTTAAAGGAGATGATGGAGATACGGTGAAACTATTTGGTGTACCGTACATCTTTGCTGCACAGCCACACATGATGCATCGAATAGAAATTAATTTCAAGATTTTGAAACCAACCCATGGAGCAGAATACCAAATACTGGTTCAGAACAGTGCTGGACTGAATAAATCTGAGCACTTGAAGGTACAAACTGACTATGCGGTGAATGGTCTGCGGGAGGGCTGGATTGAGCTCCCTATACACTGTGGAACAACGGGTATAAAAGACATCAATTTTGTGGTGCAAAAAAATGGCAAAGACATGCGGACGGCAAGCGGACGGTATGATAGCGTATCGATAGGGTGCGAGGAAGATGTTTCGTTTGAGAAAACGGTCGAAGCACTCGATAGCCAGACTATAGATAAAAGTATTGAACGCTAACTATTTAATACTTTCAATAAGTCTTTTTATTTCCAAAAGGTTATTCTTTAACTTCTCGTTCATTTAGTAACTTCCTCGCAAATATTCATAATATCGCTACTTGTCTTTTCCCACGCGTAATCTTTTGCAAGTTTTGCGCCTTCAGTGCGGTATTTTTTAGTCAGATCAATATTTTCTGAGAGTGACTTTACTTGCTCAAACAAGGTCTTATCATCATGTGCGTAAAGTGCGCTATCTTTAGCAATCTCTTGTATTGATGAGTTTTTATAGGTAATAACAGGGGTGCCGTATTGCATCGCTTCTAGAATGGGGAGACCGAAGCCTTCATAACGACTAGGATATACGAAGGCAATAGCATTCTTGTACAGCCATTCGCGAGTATCCTCGTCTACAAACCCAAGCATGTAGATATCTTCAGGATAGGAGCTGTTGAGGAGTGCTTGTTGCAGGGGCATGTTTGGTACACTACTAAAGCCAAGCATAGTGTCTCCAGCGAGAACAAGTGCGATATCGCGGCCTTGCGCTTTTAGTAAATTGTAGACCGCAACAAGGTCTGTTAATTTACGACGCGGATCGGCCCCTCCTACAAAAAGCAAAAACGGTTTGGCGGGCAGTGAGGTCTCTACGGGTATATCCCCCCAGGAAGAATGTATGTAGCGGATAACTGAATCTGGCTTTGGTAGACTCTTCAAACTGCTTTTATTGATACCTAGATAGCTTACCGTTATTTTGCTGTCGGAAACCTTTAAATAACGTACAAAGTCTGATTTTGTTTGATGTGATATAGCAATTACTTTTCGTGCGCGTTTAACACATGCACGCAGATTATTGCGGTAAAATCTCCGTTTTATGTAGGCTTTAACGGACGCGAGTATAGAATAGCGATGGTTTTGTCTTGCTGTTTTGTAGGACCACAAGTAATCACTTTCCAGTACATAGGGAATAAGGTCATACCCAATCATAACCGTTTTCACGCCGCGTGGCGGCACAATATCCTGCTCGAACTGTAAAAAAATATCTAGGTCGACAATATCTTTTATACGGTGATCACCCTCAATGCGGTCTTGGACTCTCTCTAGTATGCGAGCGGGTAGCTGTAGTAAGCCACGAGGTGTTTTAATGCTATGATAACGATTTAAATCTCGTGGCTCTACGCTACGGACGGTGGTGTTTGGGAATGTGCTAGCATGAATAAGCTCGAGAGCCTCTGCATGTGAATCCTCGTGGCAGTAGAACACATAATGGTGTTTTTGCTTGAATTCGTCTGGTATAGAGCGAAGCACGTTGATTACTGTAGCGCCAACACCTCGCATGCGATGTGGGCCTTGTATAGGTGTGAGGTCTATGCCTATGGTTGTCATTAGTGCTTCTCCTGAGCGATATTAAAATATACCTGAGCGCTTTTCTTCCACGAGAACTCGCTTGCGCGCTTTGGCCCGGCTGTGTGGGCCAAAGACTGTAGCTCGACTAGATTATTCATGGCGTTAGCCAGCTCCCTCTCTAGAGGTTTGTTGCTCTTTGAAACATCGACCATTGCGCCAACCCCCTTAACAACCTCTGGAAGGGATGAGTTATCGGCTGTTATCACAGGCACACCGCAGGCAAGTGCTTCAAGTGGCGGCATGCCAAAGCCCTCATAATGACTTGGATAAACCAAGAGCGATGCACCTGAAATAATAGCAGCTTTGTCCTTGTCATCTACGTAGTGGGAGGGGCGGATAATATTGTAGCCATTGGCAACCCTATCAATAATATCCGCAAAGAGAGCATCTGCCTTCCAGCCGCTCACGCCGACAAGGAGTAGAGCTGTCTTGTTGCGCTTGGACTGCGGTAAGTCACAATACGCCTCTACGAGTGCTTGCAGGTTTTTACGAGGCTCTAGGTTGGATAGGGCTAAGATATAGTTCTCGGCTTCTATGCCATACTTCATCTTTACTCGTTGGATCTCTTTAGTACTTCTTTTGTAAAGAATGGTTTGGTCTGTCGCGGGAGTTGCTACATGGACATGCTTTTCTGAAAATTTATAGAAATCTACGATTTCTTTCTTGGCATTTTCTGAGATAGTAATAATGTTAGATGTTCGTTTTAATGAACGTCTCACCTTTGCGGACAGGAAGCGTGCGTTTGCTTCGTCGGCAAATTCTCGGTGCAGTTCGTATGACAAATCATAAATAACGAGCCCGGCATTTCTACTAAAAAGTAACGGCATATCAACAAAACGAGGAAAAAAATACGTACCACGGCCACACCAAAGATCGATAGGTGGTACAAGACTATGATGCCAGAGCTTTGCCAGGTAGCGAAATGGGATCGGAAGACGCTTGTAGCGAATATGGCGAAACTTGAATTCCTGAAAACGTTCGACTTTGTCATAAGGAATAATGACGTATACCGGTGGATATTGTTTACCTGTCGACTGGCTTTCGTCAATCAGTTGATCCATACCACGCAAGATACCTAATATGTACTGACCAATACCGCTAAAGTGGCCATCAATCAGGCCAAGACCCTCAATGTATATCCTCTTCATACTATGATTATTATATCAGAGACAAGTGGTATGTATTCAAGAACTCTGTGTACCAGTCCACCAAGTTGGGCGTCCTTGGAGTTTGTATAGAACGAGGTTACCATCACCTTGCAGAACTAATCTGGAAGTGCCCTGGCCATTGGTTCTCGAGCTCCATAATGCTTTGCCGTTATTGTACAAGACTAAGTTGCCATCGCTTTGAACGACCAGTCTGTTGGCTCCTTTGCCACTCGTTCTTGTGCTCCATAGAGCCTTGCCGTTACCGTATAGAACGAGGTTACCATCACCCTGCAGAACTAGTTTTCGATTGTAAACCTTCATAGATTCGCCAACCTGCAGTATACTGCCAGATTGTAATATTGGTCCATCCTCACGTACTGCAACTGAAACGTTGATCTTTTCCATATCCATCCACGAAGCGCCTTCGACCAAGAAGCCAAAGTCTTCATTGTAAGCTCCATCGGCATTTTCGGGAGGCGAAAGGGTGAATGTGAAGGTGCCTGTTTCGCCGGTTGCAATGGTTTTATTAATGAGCGCAATTCTTGTAGGGCTCAGCCACGTATCATCCCTAAAATCGCTATCAGATCTATCGTGAGGGTTAGTCGGAGCAATTTTTGTGATGCCTTGAGTCAATGTTTGTGAACCTATATTTTTGACTACTACCTTGCCATATAGCTTCTGTCCAAATCGTAGTGTAGAGCCATTTTTTACTTTTACAGTCATTGGCTGGTTGAGGTACAATTGCTGTGACTGAATAGCTACGTCATAAGAAGAGCTCGGGACTATATTGAGGGGTAAAATAATCGAGCTGATACTGATCCATTTCCTGCCTTCGGCAACAAGTCCAAATTTCTCTTCTATTAAGGTTATGTCTCGGGGAATCTTCATGCTGAACAGAAAGGACCCGGATTCATTTGTACTAATGGAGGTTTGTTCTAATGCTGCGGGCCTACCACTGCTTAACCAAGAGCTGTCAGCGAATACACTACGTCTATCAAGGGGCGAGGTAGTTCCTACCTTAAAAAAGCTTTGTGACAATGTCTTGGGCCCAATATTTTTAACATCTATAGTGACATAAACTGTTTGACCCGGCGTCACAGAGTACTTATTAGCAGTCTTGCTAATCTCACTAGTTCTCGATGAGTTGTTATAAAGACGTACATCACTGACTTCAGCATCGTAAGGAGTTGTTGTGTTGCCAAACCAGTCATTAAAGTAAAGCCAAAAATTACGATTTCCATATGAACTACACGAGTCGCCAGAACCATAGCCACTATTTAGCGCAGCAGAGTTCGGGCGGTATGGAGTGTAGTTATAGAGTGCCTGGGTTGCCCTGTTTTGGATATTGACAGTGCTATATCCGCATCTAGTGGTGTCAGGATTCCACGGAATTGAGTTGTTGCCAAGCTCATAAGGCGTGTACCAGCCGGGTGAGTCGTTCAAGATAGACCTGAACATCTTTGATGCCCATATGAGTTGATTTGAAAGTCCATAATAGTCCGAATCGCAAGCAGCCGTATCGGGGCAGCCGTAGCCTGTGGCGCTGCGGTATTGGACGTTCAACGGCCAGGTATCAGTGATGAGGCCTTGTTCTTTTTGCAAAAGTACAATTAATACCTTTGGACTGATCGAATATTTCTGAGCATTGTCATAGATCATTCTTGCTGCAGTCTTGCCGTTCTGGGAGTAGTTCTTGAGGCACTTAAAGGTAGTTTGACCATACTTTTTCTTGCCCCATTCCCAGCGCTGTATTGATCCATTACCATTATAGTCGGGTACACCATAGTTATTCATTTCGGAGTTTCGCTGACCATTAGTGTCGCAGCTAGGAACTTTGCTATTGAGAAAGTTTTGAATATCTTGTGCACTCATTGAGTCTTTTGCAGTAAAGATGCTATCACTAATAATATTCCCTGCTTTAAAATCCGAAGCACTAATTGCACTGCTAGTGCCAGCGCGGAAGCCGCCCAAGACTACACTTAATAGGGTCGTGGCCATCACAGCGTATAGTATAATTCTTTCTTTTTTAATTCTTAAAATTATACGCATTACTTATACCTGTATAGTTGTTGTTGCATTTCCCCTCGATGTGCTATCTTTGAATTCGACGTCGATGCTCCATGTTCCTGGTGATAATGAAGAAGAGTCTATCTTGAAACCTTTGCAAGTTGAGTAGTCTGAGAGTGCTTGAACACCGACCTCGGGATATTTTTTGGAAACGTCGCCTTTCGTTAGGGTTAACGTACATGCTCCTGTCGTAGTCAATTTTTTGATTCTCGTCTGGATATGTATCATGTCGCTATCTTGAGTCTTGACGGCAGTGACATCAATACCAATAGCATCATCATTTTTTACTGTAATGTCGTTGTCGGGATTATTCTTGAGAGAATTGCTCTTTGTCTCTGTTCCAGCACTGACCTGGTCAGATGTAGGCTCATCTAGGTTAACATCCCCTTCGTCGTCAACCGAAGAAGTACTCTCGTCCCGATTGTCGGAAAAAAGATTCAAGTTGCCATTATTCACATAAAGATAAAGGAGGACTCCGCCAATAAGCAAAAAGAATATAACTACTGTCGTAACTATAAGCGATTTTCTCGTGGTATCTTGTTTTTTTATTTTCATACTGTTAGTGTCCCTCCTATTATTCTAACGCTTTTTTCGAGAGTGAGCAAATGCTTTATCTTGATGATATTATAAATGAGGCCATGCAAGCTTTTGTTGATCAATTTAAATTTCAGCAATATCTCCATTTTGCAATCATTACACTGCCTGTAATGCTTATTACCTTCACTCTCGTGTCAGTCATCTTATTAGTGATTGGCATATTTGAAACATACCTTGTCGTGCCTTGTGGAGTACTTGCGGCTATTGCTGCTGGCTACATTATTTGGAAACAACAGCAAGATAGTTACTATATTGCTAACCGTGAAACGCTAGTCTTTATACTGCTGAGTCTATTCTCTATCCTTTTATGGACTGGCTATAATCTTGTATTTAATTCTGAACATGTATTTATAAACAGAGACCCTGCTATATACACCGTTTCTGCGAAATTACTCCAAAACGAGAACGATTTGAATATAGAAAAAGTTGCTATAGGAGATGGAGAATTCTATTCTAGTACCGCAGCTGGATTCGATACGAGTAGACTCGATAATAGCGAGCTCTTTTCCCAGGGAGTCCATGCACTGCCAGCGCTACTGGGCCTTTCCGCTCGTTTCTTCGGTGATGAAGCAATATTTAATGGAAATGTTGTTTTGGGTGGCTTTGCACTTTTATCATTTTTTGCATTTTGTTTGTGTATATTGAAGGCACGTTTTGCATTTTTAGCAATGGTCGGGCTGTCATTACTACTGCCATTTATGTATTTCTCGAGAGACGCCTACTCTGAGATACTGTCACTAATATGTATTTTTGGATCGATAACACTTCTGTTTCATGCCATCAACAAGCAAAGCATTCAACTCTGGTTTCTTGCAGGCCTAGTCATGGGAGCTGGGACTGCTGCTCGTGTTGACACCTATATTTCGATTGCTGCGATCATAGCATTCTTGGGAATGTACGTGATTTTGAGCAAAAGAGTCGAGAGGAAGAAGGCGCTCTGGCAGACCGGATGGTTTATGGGCGGCTTGGTCCCGGCTGCGACAGTAGGTTTCCTTGATGCTTATATTGTTTCTAGCGGATACTTTGCGAGCGAGTGGAGATATATATCACTCGAACTATACCTTATTGTTGCCGTTCTCATACTCTCGGCTATTCTCATCCTCCTTTCTTGGAAAACACAGTATATAGAAAAGATTCATGAGTTGACAAAGAAGCAGCGGGCCAAGGTGCTTGCCGTCTCAGTTTTGCTTTACTGGGTAATTATGGCCTCAAGATTCTTCTGGATGGAGGATCCGGGACATAGATCAGAATTGGTGGTGCTTTGGATTGGGGCATATCTAGGCCCCATATTGTTTGTTGCTGGGGTCACTGGAATGGCCTTGATTGGATACAGAATAATGAAATATAGGGAGGCGGCACTGAGGCTTGCTCCAGTTTTTCTGATCATTACAGCCATAGTCTTACTGTATGTTACCCGCCCGAGGATATCACCGGATCAAGTGTGGGCGTCTAGAAGGTTGCTCCCTGTTGTGTTTCCCGGCCTCATATTCGCGGCGCTCTATATGATTCAAGCAAGCTATGAGTACTTGGCAAAAACTAAGAGATTACAAAATTTTCAGTCACGATTAGCTGTAGGTGCGATAGTATTCATAGGGGTACTGTCCCCGCTAGTTATAGGACTTCCATTTCTCGGATTCTCCGCATTCAAGGAAGGACAGGCAATTAATGACACTTGTCGGAGTATTCCGAAACCCTCAATGATTATCTGGCTTGGTCGCGCGGGTCTAGAGACGACAATAAGTTCGAGAGCTTTCTGCGAAGTCGATGCCATAAGGTATGTATCGTCAGATGAAAAGATTAGCCCTGAAGACCTTGAGGATGTCAAGGTTCAACTGTCAACTAAGCAAGAGCTACTAGTGGGTGTATACGATTCGGATAGGGATATGCTTCCTGATGGTAGTAATTTGTCACACGTTACTGATAAAGTAACGCAGAATATAGAACTCGTTTATCGACGTCCACCTACAATGGTCACTACCGGAAGTACCAAGATATTAATAGGAAAGGTTAACGACAATGGTAAAATCATCCCGCTCGAAGCACAATGAGACAACGGTCTTATTTATTACTAGGCGCTTCCCGCCATCCGTCGGTGGAATGGAGCGCTTTGCGTACGATTTATCAAATGCTCTTTCGGAAAAAATTGTAGTAAGAAGAGTTAGCTGGGGTGGCTCGAATAAGTGGCTACCATTTGTGTTCATTGTATTCTTTTTTCACGCCAGCTGGTTACTTATTGCTGACAGAAGCATCAAAGTTATTCATATACAAGACGCAGTGCAGGCACCGCTCGGTTGGTTACTGAGTAAGATCTATAAAAGACCATACGCACTTGTTACGCACGGCCTGGATATTACCTATGAAAAATTTTATTACCAAAATCTTATCCTGCCGTTTGTACGACGTGCGGACATTGTAATCTCTAATAGTTCTGCGACACAAGAAGAGGTCATCAAGAGAGGTGTTAGCAGTAAGAAGAGTCGGGTGATAACTTTAGGTACGGCTGATGATTATGGCAAGCCACGACCAAACAAAGGTAAGCTCGCAAAAGAAATAGGAATCAGTTTAACCAACAGAGAAGTATTATTGACCACGGGTCGACTAGTAAAGCGTAAGGGTGTGGAGTGGTTTGTCCGAAAAGTCTTGCCTGAAATTACTAAACAATTACCCAACGTTATATATTTAGTGGCTGGTGATGGAGCAGAAAGAGATAATATACACGTAGCTATTAAACAGATGAATATGCAGAATAACGTAGCCATGCTAGGACGAGTGGACAACGAGACACGCTCTTTGCTGTATCAGTCGTGTGATGTTTTTGTGATGCCCAATATTGTTGTAAAGGGTGATATGGAGGGCTTTGGAATTGTAGCGCATGAGGCGGCAAACGCAGCGGTGCCTGTTGTAGCTAGTAATCTTGAGGGTATTGCCGATGCTCTAGTTAATGGTCAGAACGGAACGCTTCTAAGGACGCAGGATACTGTAGGTTTTAGCTCTGAAATTACCAAGATACTCGGGATGCCGGTAAGTGAACGTAGAAAAATGGGACAAAAAGCTAGGTTATATACATTAAAAATGTATAGCTGGTCTCGAATCGCCGACCAATATATAAATGTCTATAAAGATTTATCAAAGATCTCCTAATAACTCCAGGGCATCTTCTTCCTTACCATCTTCTCTAATTTGTTCGTGTCATTTTTGTAAAACTGCCTTAATCTAGCGTATGTATCAGAATCCTTATCCAGTTTTGTATTATCACGACGCGTATTCCAAAGATTCAAAAAATATTCAACATTTTTCCTTATGAACTGAGGGGTTAGGCCTTTCCAAGCTCTTTCTACGAAGGGAATACTATACAAGAAGCCTGGCGTTAAAAGCCTCAATTTTGGTTTACTGCCGCCTTCCCTGTGCTTTTTATTTGCCCCTTTTGGTATATATGTGCTGTCAACACCGATGAATTTACATATAGACTGAATGGTTTTTTCGGGATCATCCCTGAGTTCATTGGTAGTAATGACAAGGATGTTATTTTTGGGAAATAATTTGTAATAATTTTCTAGAATACGTCCATACTCACTCGTAAAAACGTATGATTTTAAAGATTTCGTACTTTTTCGAGCTAGGTCGGGGTTGTCTGTCACACTGTTGACAATTGTATCAAAACTTCGTGTTTCATAGCCGCGCTGCACAACCATTTTATAATGCGAGAAAGCCCTTTCCGCAGGATTTCTCAGAAGGGCTATAAGTTTGGCTTTGGGGAAACTATCATGAATCCTCTTCGCGATTATTTCTGTATCAACATCATCACCGTCAATCATGTATTGAGGTGTGATTGTTCCTAGCCGCTGAGTATTTCCTGCATGTTTGAAATATGTCTCAAAGTAATTTTCTAGTCCGCGCCGAAATACAGCCTCATCACTAAAAAAGGGCACCTCCTTTGCATTGGGTATGTATATATCAGGATGATTTTTTAGTAATTCATGAAGTGTTGTTGTAGCTGATTTGGCTGCACCAATTACAATGAAGTCGAGGGATCGAGCCATGGGTAATATTATAACCTATCTTGTCCTATATTCGGTGGACTGATCATTCTTGATGCAAAAAAGATACTAAAGAAACCTGAGACTAGAAGCATTAATAATCGTAATAGTATAGCGACCACAAGGGTGATGGCAATATTCGCTCCGACAATACCTGCGGCAACCACAATAAGACCTTCGCGTACACCGATATTACCAGGGGTAATTGCAAAGATAATTGACCAGCTAGAAAGGGCTGCAATAAAGAGAGCCCCCAGTAGACTTACCTGGGAACCGAGTGAACCATATAACAGGAAGAAGACCCCAGCAAGTGATAGGGTGGTAACAAACATCCACAAGATGGTGTGCTGTAGGATACCTGGGTGATTGCGCACAGTAGCATAGCCTTCTAATAGCTCACCTCCCCACCTAAAAAGTTTTTCGAATCTTGTTCTCCGATTCTCGATCTTTTTGGCCATACGAATAAAATACGGAATGGGTATGTATAGCGCCGTCAAAAAGATAATAATAGCTATGCTAATAAAAATCAGCGGTTGGCCGTTATCGAGCACAGGTGTGACGACAAGAAAAGCGGTAATAGCAAGTAGCCCGGATATCATGAATTGTAACAAATTACTGACAAGAAAACTGGATGAGAATTTTGTGTATGAGACACCGTATGAGCGCTTGATATAACGGGCGCGGAGCGTCGCACCGACATAACTGGGGGAGAACTGGTTACTGAATCGAGTAATATTGGCGAGGCCAAACGCCTCTCGCTTGCTGAGCTTGACGCCGTGCGGCTCTATCGCAAGGTCGAGGACTATACCAGTTGCGTAGATATTGATGACAATAAGGAGTGCTGCTGGGATCAAGTAGTAAGGTTCGGTGATGGATATATTTGTAAACTCATGCCAGTTCTCGAATAGATAACGGCCGATGAGTACTGTGAATACAACAAGGACAGCGATACTAATAAGGGGCTTGAGGATCTTCTTTTTCATACTGCTTGCCTATTATTCTACCATGGGCTCACTCCTATAGATATGCTATTATAAGGACAGTAATAACTGCGAGAATAGGGAGAAAAAATGTCTGATAGCGGCGCTGCGCATGGGGGAAAATTGGTTGATGTGATGGTCGGCGAAAGGCGGGCTAAGGAACTAAAGGAAGAGAGCGCAAAACTGAAGAGCTGGGATCTCTCGCCGCGACAGGTCTGCGATACGGAATTGCTATTAAATGGCGGCTTCTCGCCACTAAAGGGCTTTTTGAATCAAGTCGATTACGATAACGTCTGCAAGGACATGCGCCTTGGCGATGGTACCCTGTGGCCGATTCCTGTTACCTTGGATGTCGATGCAGCCTTTGCGAAAAGCCTCAAAAAAGGTGAGCGCGTTGCCCTGCGTGATCAGGAGGGCGTTGTATTAGCTATCCTGACGGTTGGCGATGTCTGGAAGCCGAACAAAAGCACAGAGGCAGAACTAGTATTTGGTGCTGATGACAAGGCGCATCCGGCTGTCGCGTACCTGCACGACACCGCTGGTGAATATTATGTTGGCGGTACGCTGGAAGGTCTCGAACTGCCGAGTTACTATGATTTTAATGAATTGCGCTATACGCCACGGGAGTTGCGTGATTATTTTGCCAAGATGGGCTGGACGCAGATCGTAGCGTTTCAGACGCGTAATCCAATGCACCGGAATCATGTCGAGGCAGTATTTCGTGCAGCCAAGGATTCTGAAGCAAATGTATTGATCCATCCGGTAGTTGGCATGACAAAACCAGGAGATGTCGATCACTATACGCGTGTGCGCGTGTACAAGGAAGTTGTCAAAAAATTCCCACCTTCAACGGCTGCAATTTCACTGTTGCCTTTGGCGATGCGT
>DCYK01000009.1 GCA_002331045.1 Candidatus Saccharibacteria bacterium UBA2112 | reverse complement strand
AAAGAATCGTTTATCGCTACCACCAGCAAATTCGACTCTATTGGGTTTGGCGGCAATACGGTCATTGATATTGATGGATTGGGTTGGTTGTTCACGATCCAGTAGTAACCATTCGACGACACCTGCAGTAGTGTGCTTTAAGAGAACAAAACGTTCATTCGCGCTCCAACTTTCGACCACGAATGTCTGCGACTGACCAGAAGCTGGCGTCTCATAACTTGCAGCCGGTAGCTGTATAGTTGATGCCTCGACAGTGTCTGAGCGCAGATCGAGAATAGTAAATGCAGCATCACTGCCTTTTGTCTGTACGAGCATATAGCTACGTTTCGGCGAAACAGATGTCGCTGCTACTGTGTCACCAAGCGTACGAACAGTTTGTGGCGAGAGTTCTGCCGGAATAAGACGGGCATACGCCAACCACACTACTTGACCGGGATCAACGATAACGTTCTTTGACCACTCTCGATAGTTATTGCGATTGTATTGCACGCTATGCTCACCGGCACTAATAGTCGTCTTGGTATTTGTTCGCGAGCCAAAGCGTTCACCATCAATTGTCACTGCTGCGCCCGAAGGGGTGGAGGCAAACTGCAGCAATCCTCCTTGTTCAATCGTACCTTCGTCAGAATCATACGTATACCCCTGCACTAGCAGAACCATAATTGTCACGATGGCGACAACGGTAAGTGTCATAAAACTATAAATAAGCGTTCGCCGAAGAGGCTGTCGCTGCTGCGATACGTGGTGCTTCATATGATCATTATAGTACATCTCACTTACTCGACTCTTGCAAAAAATATCACGCAAGCATAAGATGAATAGTACAAAGTAGACATAAGGGGATTTTGAGTGAACGCAAACACCAACACGATTAGCATAGACGGACGACTCTATGATACCGTGACCGGCTTACCACTAACAGAGCACGAGCAAGCAACGAGACATCATAGCTCATCCCATAGTCACAGTGATACACCCGCTGCACATCTTCACTCACGACCACAGCGATCTTCGACACTATATCGACGTGCAACCAAACGTCCAGTAGGAGGCCGCCGCGCAATTACTCATAACAAGCCTCACACTCACACCACGACCACTAACACACACCATCAGGTAAAACGCTTCGCGCCACATCCAGTCGGTGCTGTCACACCCGCAAACACCAAGCGTATTATGGATATTGGGCCAGTTGCTCATCCGCATGTCGTCAAAGCTCATGCAAAATCATTACAAAAAGCGCAGCCCCAAAAGCATATACCAGCACCAAGCATCAAAGAGCAGGCAATTAAAAATGCTATCGACAAGACCGAGAGGAAACCGCCACTTAAAAAACGGTGGCTCCCTCAGCAGAAACTTGTTGGTGTCCTCAGCGCAGTTGTGGCATTAGTTTTGTTTGGTGCTTACTTAACGTACCTCAATATGCCAAATCTTTCCGTTCGCGTTGCAGCAGTTCAGGCAGGTATTGATGCCAGCTATCCATCGTATAATCCTGACGGGTATAGTCTTAGCGGGCCAGTGACGTACAGTGATGGTCGCGTTGCACTGAATTACGATGCGAATGGCGGGCCACAACACTATACCATCACTCAAAGCAGTAGTGACTGGAATAACGACGCCGTGCTCGACAATTATGTCACCCCACGCGCCGGTGCAAACTACATTCCATACAGCGAACGTGGACTGGTGATTTATACGTACGAAAACAATGCTGCGTGGGTGAATGGTGGTATTCTTTATACAATCGAAGGCGACGCCCCCCTGAGCAGCGAGCAAATACGGCGAATTGCAACAAGTCTTCTATAGTCAATCATTCCGAGCCATTCCAGAACAAAATCAGCTAATCTGCTATACTACTGTTAATGGCAAAAGTACGCACCAGGTTCGCGCCGAGTCCTACCGGCTATCTACATGTGGGCGGTATTCGTACCGCATTATTTGCATGGTTACTGGCTCGCCAGGGTGAGGGGCAGTTCATTTTACGCCTCGAAGATACCGACAAAGACAGGGAAGTGGAGGGATCGGCCGAACATTTGATCCAAAGCCTGCGTTCGCTTGGTATTGACTACGACGAAGGGCCAGATATTAACGGTCCCTTTGGTCCGTATCGCCAGAGTGATAGACTCGGTATCTACAAAGAGTGGGCACAAAAACTCATTGATGCCGGTAGGGCATATGCCGATCCATACACCTCCGAGCAAGTGCAACAGTTCCGCGAGCAAGCCCAGGCCGAAAAGCGACCATTCTTGTACCGTGATCAGCGACCGGAAAATCCACCCGCATGGGACGGCACGACACCACTACGCTTTAAATCCGATCCAAAAAGCTACGAATGGCATGATGAAGTGATGGGCGACCTGCATAGTGGCCCGGAAGTCATCGATGATTTTATATTGATTAAATCAGACGGCTATCCAACGTATAATTTCGCCCATATCGTCGATGACCATCTAATGGAAATTACCCACGTTATTCGCGGGCAAGAATTCTTGTCCAGTTTGCCAAATTATTTGAACCTCTATGAAGCTCTACAGATCGAACGCCCTATACTTGCCACTATGCCACATATCATGAACGAGCAAGGTAACAAAAAGTTATCCAAGCGTGACGGCGCCAAAGATGTCCTCGACTACGAAAAAGATGGCTATCTACCCGAAACACTCGTCAGCTTCATCGCCACGCTTGGCTGGAACGATGGAACCGAGCAAGAAATCTTTACCCGTGACGAACTGATTGCGAAATTCAGCCTTGATCGTGTGCAGCATAGTGGTGCGCGATTCGATCAAAAACGTCTACTGTGGATGAATGGTCAGTTCATTCGCCAGTTATCATTGGATGACCTATGGGACCGTGTCGTTGAATTTTGGCCCGACGTTGCAAACGGCGCTGATCACGAATATAAACACCGTGTTTTGGCGCTAGCTCAAGACCGGCTCAAAACGCTGCACGACCTCCCGACACTCACGAGTTATTTCTTTGCCGAACCATTACCGGATTGGCAAATGGTTGATAGCAACAAACAACTCAGCAAGCTCGACCGATCACGGCATATCGAACTGCTCACTGCGGCCACAAAAGCACTCGAATCAAGTGACTTTCGCGCAGAATCTCTCCAGCAGACGCTTAACGATCTATTGGAACAGACCGGCGAAAAACCTGGGATACTATTTAGCCTCATTCGATTCGCCATCACGTGGGCACCATTTAGTCCAGCGTTGCCAGAAACCATGGAAGTTCTCGGACGCGAACACACCCTTGGTCGACTACAATCAGCTGTCGATTCAGCACGATAGACTTCTACGCACGTCTTATGATTTCAAGAACCTCATGATCTGCTACAATAAACCATAAGCATGAGGGCAATTCACACAAAGTTTATTGACCGTATCGGCGCATGGGTCCATACACATCCACGTCGCGCAAAACTACTCATTATCGTGGGAACTGTTATTATTGTCACGATCATCGTGCTCCTTTCACTATTGCTCACTTCTCAGCGAGCAGGAGCACCTGTCGCCACCGTAACAGAGCCGCCAAAGCCGGTTATTTATTATTCACCACTGACTGGGGTTAAAGTAAAAAACAAAAAGGTGACGCAACAACCTGTGACCGCCATCATGATCGAAAACAGCCCCGATGCCCGGCCGCAATCAGGCCTAAAGGGTGCCGGTGTCGTCTATGAAGCCATCGCCGAAGGTGGTATTACGCGTTTTCTCGCACTCTATCAAGAAACGAAACCTCAGCTCATTGGACCGGTCCGAAGCCTCCGCCTGTACTACGTGGACTGGCTAGCACCGTTCAATCCATCCGTGGCGCATGTTGGCGGCAGCGCACGTGCGCTACAGATCATCCGCAATGGCAGTTACCGTGATATTGATCAATTTTTTAATCCTGGCACTTACTGGCGCGCAACCGACCGCTGGGCGCCACACAATGTTTACACTAGCTTTAAAAATATCGATGCACTAAACAAATCCAAGGGCTATACATCATCAAAATTCGCCGCATGGCCACGTACCGACGGTGAACCTGCAACAAAGCCAAACGCTAAAAAAATCAATGTCACCATTAGTGGACCAACCTTTGATAGCGCCTATGTGTACGATAAAAAGATAAATGCCTATAAACGCTCACAGGGAGGCGCTCCGCACACTGATCGCGAAAAGGGGAGAATCACGCCACGCGTTGTCATCGCCCTTTACACAACAGAAAATACTGTCCTCGAAGATGGCTATCGCGAGAGCATCAAGACACATGGCAGCGGCAAGGCATTTATCTTTCAGGGCGGCAAAGTGACGAAAGCCACTTGGAAAAAGAAAGATCGTAAAAGCCAATTGCAGTTTGTTGATGCCGAGGGTAACGCAATAAAGCTCTTTCGCGGACAAACATGGATCACAGCCGTACCAACAAATCATGGCGGGAAAGTAACATGGCAGCAGTAGACAAAACCGAACAACGCCCTCTCATGCGTGACTATTGGGCAAAGTACCGATTACGTACGTATGCTCAGATTACTGCCGTTCAATGCTTGTTCATGCTGGGTGCCTATGGTTTGCTTGAGCTATTCGGTATTGTCCACCTTGGGTGGACTGCGTATTTCACTATCGCTTTTATCAGCGCAGCGGTCCTCAACGCGATTACAATCGTTTTAATTCATACGATTGGTCGACCATTTCGTGATTTAGTGCAGGCGATTGTCCTCGTCGCGGGTGAACCATCTGCCAAAGCACCACCAAATCCGAATTATTATGAGCACACAAATGATGGCTTTAAAGAAATCCTCCAAACCGTATATGAGATCAAAGCAATCGATGCATCCCCAGAGGAGGATAGTGGTACACCGATCAACAAGGCAACGTCCGAGGGTATCGATGGTATGTCGACCGGCATTATTGTACTCAGTAAGGACGACACCATACTGTACGCAAACAAAAAAGCACCAGTTCGCGAAGGAACTGACGGAAAACCACTTATCGACCTGCTGTTTCCTAACGATAATACTTTTGAGGACTGGCTGGCAAATGTACGCAAGAATAAGCTCAGCGCCGAAGGCCGCTGGTCCCGTGTTTCCAACAAGTTTCCCGGTGACAAGGATCGACGCGTGTACGATGTCTTTGCCGATTATCATAAGGCAAGCACTGCCGAAACAGTACTGACGCTGTTCGACCGGACCGACGAATACGTTCCAGAGGAAGATGACTTAGACTTCATTTCATTCGCCGCTCACGAACTTCGTGGACCAATTACTGTCATTCGCGGTTACCTGGATGTATTACAAGAAGAACTCGATCCAAAGCTTGCCAATGATCAAAAAGAATTAATGCGGCGCTTAATCGTCAGTTCGAGTCGACTCACAAGTTACGTCAACAACATTCTCAATGCCTCACGTTACGACCGCCGCCACCTCAAACTACACCTCACCGAAGAGAAAGTTCACCATATTTACGATCAAATCTCAGACGATATGCAGATGCGCGCCAGCACACAGGGGCGCTTGTTAGTTGCTGATATACCCGAAAATCTACCCACCGTCGCCGCCGATGCCAATGCAGCAGGTGAAGTCATGTCAAACCTGATCGACAATGCTATCAAGTACAGTAACGAAGGTGGTCTCGTACATGTCATGGCTCGGGCGATTCCTGGATTTGTTGAAATTTCAATCATCGACCGCGGTATCGGCATGCCCGAAAATGTTCTACCAAACCTTTTTCATAAGTTCTATCGATCACACCGTAGCCGTGAAACCGTTGCTGGGACTGGTATCGGCCTGTATATCTGTAAAGCAATTGTCAGCTCGCACGGCGGAACAATTACTGCACGCAGTATCGAAAACGAAGGTTCCACCTTCAGCTTTACGCTGCCAATTTATGACACAGTTGCCGAAAAGCTAAAAACAGGTAATAATAGTAATGAGTCACTGATTGAGCACGGAAGCGGCTGGATTAGAAATCACTCATTATACCGAGGTTAACGAAAGGAACACATGGCAAAGACAATTCTCGTGATCGAAGATGACCGATTTATCGGTGAAATGTATGTTCGCAGCCTAAAAAAAGCTGGCTACGAGGTTGACTGGATGGTCGG
>DCYK01000028.1 GCA_002331045.1 Candidatus Saccharibacteria bacterium UBA2112 | reverse complement strand
TACATGGCTAACCATGGAGCCAGACGTCAAACAGGAAATACAAGAAGAGATACGCTGCGGCAGTTTTGACGATTGCCTAGACAGTATCATTGACCTCCGCTAAAAGCATAGGTGAGAGTAAGACAAAATAGTCACAACTCATCAAGAATTGTTGCAGCAGAAGCTGACAGTACAACATAAGCTCATGTAGTGTACCTGTGGAAAAGTTTTTATAAATAATATTGACATTATATTTTTTAATGTAAAAATGAAGATATTAATACTAATTATGTAGATAGTAATAATAAAAATCTACATAGGAAGTGAAGAGGGATGTATGAGCGCAGGGGATACAGCATATATACTACTATCCGCCGCCTTGGTCATGTTAATGATTCCGGGGCTGGCGTTTTTTTATTCGGGTATGGTCCGAGCAAAGAATGTGTTAGCGACCGCGCTACAAAGTTTCTTTGCGCTCGCAATCGTATCGGTACTGTGGGTAGCAGTCGGATTCACGCTTGCGTTCGGCACTGACATGGGTGGTTTGATCGGCGGTATGGAATTTGCCTGGTTTGACGGTGTAGGGCAAGAGCCAAATACCGATTTCTCTGAGACAATTCCATTTCTTGCATTCGCTGTCTTCCAGTTATTTTTTGCAGCAATTACCCCCGCGCTTATCACTGGCGCATTTGCCGAGCGCATGAAATTTTGGGCTTTTGCAGCATTTACATCACTATGGTTACTCTTGGTCTATGCACCTCTGGCTCACTGGGTATGGGGTGGCGGCTGGCTCAGCGAACTAGGCGCACTTGATTTCGCGGGTGGCACAGTCGTACATATCAGCGCTGGATTTGCTGCACTCGCCGCAGCTATGATCATCGGCAAACGAAGCGGGGTAGCATCAACGGCAATTACACCGCATAACCTTCCATTTACAATGCTCGGAGCTGGTTTGCTGTGGTTTGGCTGGTTTGGGTTTAACGCTGGTAGCGCACTGGCGGCCGACGGCCTGGCAGCAAATGCATTCGTCACCACAAACGTTGCAGCAGCTGCAGCTATGCTTGGCTGGGCATTCGTGGATTGGGTTCGCCACCGACGCGTGACAGCACTTGGAGCAGTAAGCGGTATCGTTGCCGGGCTCGTGGCAATCACACCGGCCGCTGGCTTTGTTAGTCCAATATCAGCTATCATCATCGGAATCGTTGCCGGACTCGTCTGTGCTTATGCAGTCGGCCTCAAGGCACGATTTGGTTATGACGACACTCTGGATGTAGTAGGTATTCATGGCGTTGGAGGTATCGTTGGTGCATTACTGATTGGTTTCGTGGCCGAAAAAGCAGTCAACCCGAGCGGCGGCGACGGCTTTTTCTACGGCGGCAGCCTAGACCTCTTGGGTACTCAGGCGATCGCGGTCGGAGCAGCTGTTGTCTTTGCTTTCGTCATGAGCTGGATACTCCTCAAACTGATCGATATGACAATAGGTCTCCGTGTCACACCCGATCAGGAAGCAATGGGACTCGATAAAGGATACCACGCAGAAGATGGTTATGTTTTCGCAGACGACAGCGAAGTTGCTACAAATGAAAGCATCACAAGAGTCAAAGCAAAACCAAGCAAGTTGAACAAGCGTAAATAGGAGATATAATGGCAGATCCCACACTGAAAAACTTTCTAGAACTAACCTATGAGCAATTGGAAGCGATCAACCTCAAAGCTCGCAGCTTGAAGGATCCAGTAAAAGCAAAAACGACACATGTACGCTACCTTACAAATGAGGGCCGTGTCAAAGCTGTCACCGTCTGCTTTTCCGATATCGAAGGACGGCTACACATGCTTGACTACAACAAACAGTTCTTTTTAGACTCATTGGAGAACCTGACATTTGACGGCTCATCTATTCGTGGCTTTTCAGAACTTCATGAATCTGATTTACGCCTGGTTATCGATTGGACAAGCATCACATTCTTGCCATCCGATATCTTCGGACCTGGTAAAGTACTTGTTTTTGCGAATATTTGCGGACGAGATCTCACTCCATACGAATCGGACTTTCGCGGACGATTGCAGTCATATATGTCCGAGATAAAGAAGAAGCGAGGGCTTGAAGCATTCATGGCACCGGAAATCGAAGGATTTCTCATGTCTGGTGTTGATGCAGAGCAAAACTTTGACAAAAAAGTTGGGTTTAATTTGGTGAGCACCGGTGGTTATTATCACTCCTTGCCTCTTGATGAATTACGCATTTTCATCGATCGCACAGCTGAAGCAATTCGAGCGATGGGCTATAAAAATGAGAAAGACCACGCAGAAGTTGCACCATCACAGTTCGAGATAAACTTTAGTTACACAGATGTGGTTCGCGCTTGTGATCAAATTCTGCTCTACAAACTAGTATGTCGTCAAGTTGCAACACAGATGGGAATGACAGCGACATTCTTGCCAAAGCCACAGCAAAATGTCAATGGCTGTGGCATGCATACAAATGTTTCTCTCAGTAAAAATGGCAAAAATATATTTTATGACAAAAAAGGCGAAGATGGCCTAAGTAAAACAGGCTGGGAATTTATCACAAAAATCCTCAACCGAGCGCCTGAACTTTGTCTATTAATAAATAGTAGCGTCAATTCTTACCGTCGACTCGACCCAAATTTTGAAGCACCAAATCAAATCAAAGTTTCTGCGAATGATCGGGGATCAATGATCCGTATCCCACTAGCAAATGAGAAGACCGCACGCATAGAGGTGCGATCTGTCGCTCCTGACTGCAACCCCTATCTTGCACTATTCGGACTCCTGAAAACAGGTATCGATGATACGTTGCCCGCTCCAGAAAAACCCGACAGGCGATCACGCTTGCGTTTTCTCCCGGGAACCATTGGTGATTCTATCAGAATATTCAAAACAAGTGATTATACATCGAATATGCTCGGCGAAAGCGCAAAAAGCAAATATGTCGACTGGAAGGTTGAAGTTGCAAATCGCAATCCACGCGAGCTCGGTACTACCGTAAAAAGCGCCGAGGTGCTCTACCATCACGAAGTGACGAATCAATACCTATGGAACCAATTCTAGGTTAATGATTTCCAGAAACTACTGCGCTGACTTTGAACATGTACGGCACGTTCCATATATTTCGAAATGATGTCTGCTTGAGGTGAACCCGACCTCGTTCGTCACACTCCGGAGAGCTTGCTCGATTTTCCCATTATTAATTTCGTAGACCGTCCCACATACGTCGCATGTAGCATGATGATGGTGGGGTAAAAACGCATCGCTAAGTTCGAATCGATTTTTAAAGCCATAGGGAAGTTGCTTGATCAATCCCGCGCGACGTAGCGCATCGACCGAACGATAAACACTGACAAAATGAACACCAGGCAAGCGCGTGACGATCTCGGTTATCTCGAGCGGACGCTCAGCTTTCGACAAGATATCGAAAATACCGCGACGAGTTGTTGTCATGCGTAAACTCGCTTCGCTTACTTTCTTTTCAAATTGTAGTTGCAATACGTTGACTTGCATTTATTTATCCTTATCGCAAGTAATTTGCAATAATTATAGCATAGCTCTACTATGTGTACAGTACATAGACGAAAGGAAATAATATGTCTAACTTGATTATGGTAGTATTTTTCTCGCTGATTGGCGGGCTCTTCTCGCTGATTGGCGGACTCTTAATGGTAGCAAACAAGCAGCGCGCCAAAAAACTTGCCACATACGCGACGCCCTTCGCTGCAGGCGCACTACTGGCTGCAGCCTTTATCGACCTGCTCCGTGAGGCATCGCATGAGGGTAGTATTGATACAGCACTCGTGTTTACATTAGCTGGAATACTCGTATTCTTTTTGCTCGAGCGCTTTTTGCACTGGTTTCATCACCATCATGAACATGCCGACAAAAAAAGTGATCCAACAACCTCATTAATTATCGTCGGTGATACGTTACACAACTTCATTGATGGTATCGCTATCGCTGCAGGATTTTTAGTCAGCCCATCAACAGGTATTATCGTCACACTGGCAGTTGCCGCTCATGAAATCCCGCAAGAAATAGGTGATTTTGGCTTGCTCTTACACAAGGGAATGGCACGCGCAAAGGTTATCTGGGTTAATATCTTCAGTGCGCTCGCTACGACAGTAGCGGCAGTGATCTTTTTCCAACTCGGGCAAGCTGTAGCCATACCTTTTGACGCTATACTTGGACTGATTGCTGGCTTCTTCATATATATTGCTGTCAGCGATATTATTCCAGAAATCCACAAGAACGAAGCAAAAAGGTTCGCCGGGTGGCAATCTATAATGCTCATTATCGGAGCAATCCTCGTTAGTACTGTCACTGTCACCCTCCATGGATACATTGATCAAGGACATGATCACGAACATGCGGCGCAAGAGACGCACGAACATAACGAAGAAGAAGAAGAACATCACGATCACGATGATACAGCGACTAGGCATGATTGATAATGCCCGATGAACAAATAGTAATAATAGTTTTTTATACATTTTATTACATAATATATTTACAATATAAAGTATTTATGTTATAATGATCTCATGTTATCTACAAGGGTGGACGACATATCTATATATTCTTCATCAAAGGATAAGGATCACGATACATGAATACATACGGATATACCTTACTAAAGCCAAAAGAACGGCGTTCTGCTGAGGTGCTTGAAGAAATTGATCGAACAATACGCAAGGACATGCCCGGCATGGCAACACCAGTAAAGATTCATCTTGGTGGTATCGTAGAACCAATTACTCCACCTAAACGTACAAAAAAAGTAAAAAAGCAAAGTCAGCCAAAAACACGACAAAAAGTAGCGCGAC
Source organism: Candidatus Saccharibacteria bacterium UBA2112 (assembly GCA_002331045.1). Classification (GTDB taxonomy): domain Bacteria; phylum Patescibacteriota; class Saccharimonadia; order Saccharimonadales; family Saccharimonadaceae; genus UBA2112. The sequence goes on along the minus strand of DCYK01000028.1, from coordinate 5,105 downwards.
CAGCACAGTCCCGTACAACGTCCGTCAAGAAAAGAATCGACAAAGCGACACAAGGCACACGAGTGCAGGCCGATTACGCACGCATCATTGCGCTCATTCCAACATACGAAAAAGAAAGTGACATTGACAAAACTGTTATCAGCCTCCTGCTACAAACACGTCAAGTCGACCAAATCATCGTTGTCATTAATGGCCCTGGTGAATCTGATGCAGCATATGATGCCATTCTGCCGCTCGTCGGAGAGTTTCGCGATCAACTCATCGTTGAAAGACCTTATGACCTTAATGGCCGTAACGAAGACGGTAGTTCAAAAGGCTCAAAAGTAAATGCGTTGAACTGGATGTATTGGCGCTATATTCAAATGGGAGATTTCGATTTCGTACTCGGACTTGATGCCGATGTCGAAGCTGACAAGGACATGGTGCATCATCTAGAGACCGACTTGATCCGTCGCGTACGAGCAGGTGGCGTTATGGCACGGTATTCGTTCAAAATTCCCTCCGGTAAAGAAATGCGAGGTAAATCGTTATCGTTAATACACGGGCAACGCCATGAATTTGCTGTCACCGGCATTAGACAGCAACTACGAGGAAATCGATCAGAAATTCTCGGCGGTCAAGCGACACTCTTTCGAGCAGAAGCACTCCGTGAAGCAGCCCGTATGACCGACGGTGGCGCACCTTGGGACTATGAAACACTTGTTGAAGATGCGGAATTAACGCGTACGCTACAAAAATTAGGCTACACCAATGCAACGAGTACCGAAGCCCGCGCTTGGGTAGGTCCAATGTATACACCACACACCTGGCAACGTCAACGACGTAAATGGCAGGATGGCCATTTTGCCGATATGATTCGTGACTTTCATCCATGGATTGATCGTCGCCGGTGGTTCAAGCAAGTGGCACTCGGCTGGAACCTCGCACTACGCATCCTCTTTCTCGTTGTGCTCGTGACAAGTATTGCACTCAATCAATTTATATTCAGTCCGATATGGTTCATACCAATCGCACTCGCAATCCTCCAATCGATACTCGTCACCACAAAAGTGCCGAACGTTACGTTCCGTGAAATAGTCCGTTCCGTACTCTTCCTCCCTGGTGAAGTATACTATACTCGCATTCTTGCCGTATGGCTTGATTCTGCACTTGTGGCGATGGCAAATATCCAACGCGATGGTTGGGCTAACCAGCACAAAGCGGAGGCGGCAGAACAGCGTAATGCACTCTCGAGTTGGATACTCATCATAACTGCCGTAGCCGTACCAACTGTTGCACTATTTATGGCAAATCGTTTCCTGCCGGTTGATATTATGTCGAATGTACTGACAACCCTGTGGTATACCGTCACATTCCTAACGATAGGTTCGACAGTTTCAATGGCGTATTTCATTCTCAGAATTATACGTAATTACCGCACACTAGCACCTTAATAAGTACCGTTTTGTTCGCCGCAAAGCCTCCGTTAGTGTAATTATACTTATGGTATACTCAAAGCATGGCGTGGGCACGCACAAAAAATCCCGGATTTACCATCGTTGAGCTATTAATTGTCGTTGTTGTCATCGGTATTCTGGCGGCTATTGTTATCGTGGCGTACAACGGGATTACTTCGCAGGCAAAAATAGCCAAGGTTCGTCAGGACATGTCTAGTGTCAATAAACAGATATTAGCCTACCACGCTCTCAACGGTGAATACCCTGTCACATCAACAACAATGACGACTGGAGCAACATTTTTGACAGATGAAAATTGTTCAGCCTCTTCAGTCAGGACCGCACAGTGGGTACCCGATCTTGATGTTACTCTGCCCCAAAGCGATCAATCTATGACAGGTATAAATGGGACCATTGGGTGCTACACGTATTTGAGTGACGGCACTGACTACGTACTCAGTGCCTGGAATGTACTGTCATCACCATCAACGGATAATGCCTATCGGCGCCTCGGATTTCGTGAGTATGGCTTTTATGGTTCAAACGCTCATTATTATTTGTGCAATCACCAAAATATTGGCGGCAATTCCGGCGGGACTTACAATATAAATAATGACTATTATAAACGTTCTATCACTTATACGAGTTATACGAACTGTAATGAAACGCCGCCGAGCGGAGCATAAGAGGAGCCTACCGAGTGCACTATACCGCTCATGCTATACTGATAGTAACATGCGAAATACAAGACGCCGCTATCCCGGTTTTACCATCGTTGAACTCTTGATCGTCGTCGTTGTGATTGGTATTTTGGCAGCCATTGTCATAGTTGCCTACAATGGCGTCACCCAAAGTGCCCGTGACGCAAAACGCTCTGCTGACCTCAATAATATTATGAAGGCACTAGAGCTGTATCATATCGATCATGGCGGTTACCCAACCTGTGGCGGCTCACCTGGTACAAATACCGCACCGTATGCATTTTCAGCAAGTGAAGCAGAGGCATGCCTGGCAGATGATCTAGTGCCCGATTATATAGCCGCTATACCAGTCGATCCAGTAAATGACGGTGGCTCTCACGTTTATCATTATGCATCAGGATACAAAAAAGATGGCCCAACTCATTATGAATCCGGAACCGCTTCCGATAACTACATCCTCGGCGTAAGACAAGAAGCAACAACATCACCAACATACGGTGGATGGGGTCACGGCAACCTCACGTTACTGCTCGGATCAAGCAATTAATACCACTTACGCCCATTATGATAAGCTATACGTAGATAATCTGAAGTCGAGGAGGGTAGCATGTCGACGACGCAGGAGAATATCATTGAGGTCAAGGGACTCGTCAAAAAGTTCGGAAGATTCACAGCACTCAATGGACTAGACCTTACGGTGCGAAAAGGGGAGGTGCATGGTTTTCTGGGTCCAAACGGAAGCGGCAAGTCGACAACAATTCGCATACTACTAGGACAATTGCGAAAAAATGCAGGGCAAGCAAGCCTGTTCGGACAAGATCCATGGCATGATGCCGTCAAACTACACCGTCGCCTCAGTTACGTTCCCGGCGACGTCGATTTATGGCCCAATCTTACTGGTGGGGAGGTGATTGATCTGTTCTGTCATTTGCGTGGCGGTATCGATAAACGACGTCGCGAGCAATTACTCAAGGATTTTCAGCTAGATCCACGCAAAAAATGTCGTACCTATTCCAAAGGAAACCGTCAAAAAGTAGCCCTTATCGCCGCACTTGCCACCGACAGTGAGCTCTATATTCTTGACGAACCAACAAGCGGGCTCGATCCATTAATGGAATCGGTATTCCAGCGCTATGTAAAACATTTAAAAGCCGAAGGCAAGACAATCCTTTTGTCGAGCCATATTTTGGCCGAAGTCGAGGCCCTCGCCGATACCGTCACTATCATTCGTAGTGGCGAAACGGTCGAACAGGGCGACCTGGATCATCTGCGTCACTTGGGCCAACAGGCGATTACCGTCAAAACCGTCAAAAAACCAACAATCCTTCACAAGCTCACGAGTATCCATAACCTCAAAGCAACCGGAAATACGGCACATTTTACCGTTGACACCGATCAGCTCGATGAAGTTATCCGGCAGTTGTCGTTACTGGGCATTCAGCGCCTCACTTGTGAACCGCAATCATTAGAAGATTTATTTATTAAACATTATAGCAATAAGGAAACATGATGCCATGAACGCACTGAAAGGTACATGGCGATTGTTTCTTCTTCAACTCCGGCTCGACCGCGTAAAAGTTCCTCTATGGGTAACCATTACGATCGGTATCATCTACGTCACGCTCGATCAGCTAAAACTGGCGTATGATTCCACCGAGCAAGTGCTCCTGTATGCATCAACCACTGCACCTAGTATCGTCACGCGTCTCCTCGGTGGTGCGCTCACAGGACCCAGCATCGGCGAGATTACTATCATTGAGTCATTTTTACTCATCGCCCTCCTCGTATGCCTCGTGAATATATTCCTTGTTGTGCGCCATACCCGCAAAAATGAAGAAGAGGGACGTAGCGAGATTATCAGCTCACTCATCGTCGGCAGACAAGCAGGGCTCACCTCAACACTTCTCTTTGCATTCCTTCTCAATACATTGTTCACAGTGGGGCTCATCGCGGTTTACACTATGAATCATTTTCCACTTGAGGGCACCTTACTCTATAGTATTGCAACCGGACTCATGGGGATGTTCTTTGCCTCTGTGGCTGCTGTAACGGCACAGTTGTTCGAAAATTCACGAAGCGCCAGTGGCGTTGCGGCACTTATCTTTACTGTGTCATTCCTCCTTCGGGGTCTTGGCGACGCATTCGGTACCCTCAGGGAGTCAGGACTTGGTGTTGAATCGGGATTTTTATCATATCTTAGCCCGCTCGGCTGGGTGACAAATACCAAACCATTCTCAGGCGATGAACAGCCATGGTTACTCGGCTTGATCGTGGGGGGTATCGTATTACTTATTATCGGAGCATACGTGCTATCTGCACGGCGCGACGTTGCCGGTAGTACTTTCACATCACAGCCAGGCAAATCTCATGCACCTTCATACCTCTTAAAACGAATGGGGCTCGTATGGCGGCTTCACCGCACCGCGTTCATTTCATGGCTCGGAGCAATGGTCATCATGGGAACAATGATTGGAGCAGTTGCTGATGAGTTTGACGAATTGATCGCCGGTAATGATCAGATGCGCGAATTACTGGCAGCAATTGGTGGCGGCACGCCTACCGATATTATGTTCAGTGCAACGTTTGCCATCTCAGGACTCGCGCTCGCTGGTTACGGTCTCCAGATCCTGACTAGAATGCAATCCGAAGAGGGAAGCGGTCGAACTGAATTGTTATTATCCACGCCCCTCAGCCGGTTCAGCTGGATATTGCAATACATTCTTTTTGCCACGGTAAGTACATTGTTTATCTTGTGTGCAACAGGTCTCTCTGCTGGCTTGGCATATGGCATCATAGTCGGTGATATCTGGCACCATACAGTATCACTGAGTATGGCCATTATGGTACATGCTCCCGCAATCCTCGTTATACTAGGCTTTGCCGTACTCTTATTTGGACTTGCACCTCGATTTTACGTGCCCCTCGTATGGAGTATGCTTACTCTATGTTTACTCATTTATCAGCTAGG
>DCYK01000017.1 GCA_002331045.1 Candidatus Saccharibacteria bacterium UBA2112 | reverse complement strand
CTAGCAATGCCTTTTGAACCGCTGTTTTATCGCGTTCAATGAGCTCAACCCGTCCTTCGATTTCGCTTGTGCCCATAAGAATGGCACGGGCAAGCGCTGGATCTTGTGATTTTGGACCAAAAAAGTCCTTATATTCTTGTAGCTGCTGGCGTGTCATAAGGCCAGAGGCGCTATAACGAGGAATATCATCATAACTCTTGTCGCCACGAAATGTTTCCGTGATCCAATCCCAATTATCGCGTGCCCATCTCCAGGCCATTTCACGGCTATCTCGTCCCCTAATGAGGTAGGCGTACCATCGGAAGACATCTTGTTGACGTACAATATCAGGGTTTTTTACGCATTCTAGCAATAAGGCTATCTTTTCCGGTAGGCGTGTACTTGTTATGCCGACACAGATATCGTGTAGAAGGTCAGCTGATGCGGTTTCTTGATATGCCTCGAGAAGCTCGTCAACGATTACACCGTCTCCATAGCGCACGACAGAACTAATGATGAGTGGACGGAGTTCTGGATCGAGCGCTTCTAGCGGGGTCGTTTGGTATAGCTCTTTTGCTTTCTGTAGGGCCTCTGGCACCTCTCCGTACAGTGTCATTGCAATAATGGTAGAACGGAGCTTAGTGTCCTCTTCTGGCTCATTATCGAGCGCTGTCCAGCCAAGACGTTCATACTCTTCACGGGCAAGTTCTGCTGAGAAACGACGGAGTTTCTGCTCGGCCTCTTTATTGTCTTCGACAAACTTTCGTAGCTCAGCTAGCGTGATAGAAGCGATGCTCCATACTGAATCCAACGGTTCGTTATGAAAAGCTTTAATCACAGGCAGTAATTTATCGCTTGAAATAACACCGCCACGTGCCAGGAGTGTTGCTTCATTGAGGCGCTGCAGTCGACCAAGCGGGTCAAGCGAATTATCTTCGATTTTATCTATTAGCGCTTGGCGTGATAACTCATCGTAACTTGTAATAAAGTGAGCGCTGTCTCGTTGGTTAAGATGGAGTGGTTCACTCGAAGTAAACGATACTTTTCGTGTATCAAAAATACGTGGAGCATTCTGACTATTGGCATCGAGTGGAATTGGCCATAAAGTATCTGTTGATTTATGAGGGCCAACAAAGAATTGTTGCTGTTCAAGTGTTACCGTATCATCGTCACGCGTGATTGTGACAACCGGATAGCCAGTCTGAGACAACCAGGTGTTCATCATATCCTTAATGTTCTTGTTGCTCGCTTTGCTGAGTGCACTCCACAAATCGTCACCGACGGTATTTTTATAGGCGTGATCGCTAAAGTATTGTTTAAGACCAGCTTGAAAGGCTTCTTCGCCGATATAGTGCTGTACCATGCGCATGAGGCGTGCACCTTTGGCGTAAACAATCGATGGATCAAAAATAGTATTTATTTCATCGGGGTGCTTGACATCCACCTTGACCGGTTGGACTCCGTCAATGCAGTCACGTCTGAGCGCCTGGATTGTTTCGTCCAGGGTGAAATCCAACCACGTATTCCAATCTGGATGCAAATGATCAAGTGCAATGAACGACATAAGAGTAGCAAAGCTTTCGTTGAGCCAGAGATCATCCCACCATTGCATCGTGACGAGGTTACCAAACCATTGGTGAGATAGTTCATGGGCGATAACAGACGCAACATAGCGTCGGCTCGAGATGCTAGTTGTCTGCGGATGGGCAAGGAGAGCAACTTCGCGAAATGTAATAAGTCCCCAATTTTCCATTGCACCAGACGAAAAGTCAGGAAGGGCGACGAAATCCGCTTTTGGCAGTGGATAAGGTGTGCCGAAATAGTTATCAAAAAACTCGACGATTTCAACGGCACTTTCTAGAGGAAAATCAAGGCTGGCGCTGTCCTGAGCCGGCGTGGCCCATACAGTAATATCGACACCGGTTTTTGTCTTGCGAGTTTTTTGCTGGAGCTCCCCGGTCACGAAGGCAACGAGGTAGGTACTCATCCGTGGGGTAGTATAAAAAGTTGTAATGAGCCGTTCGGCATCCACTTTTTGTGATTTAATCGGCATATTACCAAGTACGCTGACGTCCATTTCGGTCGTGAGATGTACATCAAACGTTGCCTTGGCGGCTGGTTCATCAATACAGGGAAAGACTTCACGGGCATGATGTGATTCAAACTGTGTTGCCAGTAGCTCTTTCTTGGTGCCATTGTGCTCAAAATAACATGGGTAGAGACCATGCATGCCATCGGTGATTTCTCCGCCAAAGGTAATGCTCACTTCATGTTCGCCAGCGCCAAGGCCTTCACTATGAAGTGTTAGCTCATCATCTTTTCCCATTTCGAACTGTGCAACCTTGCCATCGATAGTAGCACCGACAATAGTAAGATCTCTCGCGTGAAATTTAATTGGTTGATCCGCATGCGGCGACGAACCGGTGATTGTTACCGAACCATCAAATTTTCTGTCGGTACGCTCAATGTCGAGTGAGAGCTCATAATGAGCTGGGATAAAATAATCGATAAGTCGAGATACAGTAGTCATAGTATACTAGTATACTAAAGACGAGCAAAAATGACACGATACAGAGAACAAAAAAGACGGTTTATCGCTGTGATTGTCGCCCTATTAATAATAGCTGGTGGTATCGTAACGAATCAGGATATATGGCAGGTAGAGGTGCCGCGACAGAGTTCGGGGTGGGTTCAAAATAGCCCAGCTCTTGAAAAGCTGAATCAGTTAGAGGTGAAGGGGCGGGCACCAAAAACAGGGTATGATCGTGAGCAGTTTGGCGGTGACTGGGCGATGCGCGAAGGGTGCGATACGCGGAACATTATTTTATATCGTGACCTTACCAAGGCTGCAGTTGGAGATGAATGTAAGGTAGTGTCAGGGACGCTCGATGATCCCTATACTGGTCAGACAGTGACGTTTGCTCGAGGTGCTGCGACGAGTAGCGAGGTGCAGATTGACCATGTGGTTGCACTCAGCGACGCTTGGCAAAAAGGTGCGCAGCAATTAACCTACGAGCGGCGTGTACAGCTAGCAAACGATCCGTTAGAGCTCCTAGCGGTCGATGGAGAAGCGAATCAACAAAAAAGTGGTAGTGATGCCGCTTCGTGGCTACCACCGAACAAGGCTTTTCGCTGTCAATATGTCGCGCGGCAAATTGCTGTCAAAGTAAAGTACCACTTATGGGTGACGCATGCAGAATATGATGTGATGCGTCAAGTTCTCTCCCACTGTCCTAACCAATCAATATCGCACTGAAGTCTGATTGTAGAATGAAGGTAGCTTACGATGGCATGGTAATGTATTCAGGTTGTGCTTGCAAAAACTGCTTTTCACCAATAAATTTGTAATAATGTCTAGTTTTGAACAAGAAATAATCACCCACAATGAAGCGAAGGAAGTCGCTCTGCGCTCGCAGCGCGTTGAAGAAGCGGGCCGAGTATTGAGTGAGATAAGTATTAAATGGTGGGACGCAGAAGACACGCAAGCATTAATTACTACTGAAGGCAGTAAACTACTTATAGAGAGCCGTACAGAACAGCAACATGCTGTTACGACGGTACTGACAGAATCAGTTGCGAGAATTGGCGACGACGGGCCGATTTATCCGGGTGTTATTTTTCGAAGAGAAGGGAATCCTGATGAGGATATAAAAGTTGGAAAATGGGTGACTATCCTTGGTTTATCTCAGAACGGTCGTGAGTTTGATATTGACTCTATGTTTACTACGGGAACGGTCACTGAAATAAAGTTACTGCAGTAGGAGATATAGTTTAAACTTCCGCGCCCGCCTGACGCCTGTCGATTTCATCCTCGATTTCTTGTCCGACGATCTCTTCGACTAGATCTTCGATAGTGACGATACCGATAACACGTTCGTCACGCACAATTGGAATCAGCTGTGTGCTTGTCGAAATGAATTTTCGTAGCATTGTATCGAGTGCCGTCTTGCTACCAATCAGCTGTACCGGATGGAGGGTAAGGTCGTCGACTCGAATGTCGCGCTCGTCAAAGTCGATGTCTACTAGTTCCTTGACCAAAAGCACACCATAACAACGGGTTAATCGACGATTGAAGATAGGGATTCGACTACGACCGTTTTCTTTGATTTCGGCAATCTTTTGGGATGAAAGCCGTGTGTCAGGCGTTAGCCAATAGACATCCTCGATCGGCATCAGAATGTCGGCGACACGTTTTTCGCTGAGCTGCAGCGCTCCTCGGATAATCTCGACTTCATCTTCATCCAGTTCGCTGTCCTTGTGGTCAATATGCTCACTGATAATCACGCCGAGCTCCTGTCTGGAGTGAAGAGGGGACGTTTGTGTTTTGAATAGTTTATCGAGCAGTACCTGCAATGGTTTTGAGAAGGGATAGGTAATAAAAATCATACCATGGAGCACCCAGCGTAAATGTGACATGTATTTGAGGGCGTTATGGCTAAAATATGCCTGGGGGAGAATTTCGCCAAAAATCACGATCAGGAAAGTAGTGATAATACCTGCGACAACGCCAAAAAGAACACTTTCAAGCACGAGGGATGTCGCCGAGACGGCGGCAACGTTTGTTAATAAAATCGCTGCAAGAGTGAGGTGTGTCTTTTTGCGAAACGGTAATACGTTCTTGGCATGTTGATTACCAAGTTTTGCTTTACGCTGGAGCTCCTGGAGATTAATCGAAATAAGTGCGACGTTTAAGCCCGAACATATTGCGGACAATAGGAGTAAAGCCAAGACGATTGGAATCAATAAAATGATACTCACAATATGCTAGTAGTATACCATACTATGACTAATATTTACCCGTGATTCGATCTTCGGTTGTTTTAATCTTGCGGAGGTGACGGCGGACTTCAGCTGATCCTCGAGCCCGACGGAAGAAATGTCGCTTTTTGAGTATTCGTGTCGCCTGTTCGTCCAACTCTTGTATGTGGTGTAACTCCCCTTCTGTCATTGCGGGTTCGGGATCTGGTTCGGCGTATGCTGCTTGCGCGGTGGCTGCTGCTGCGTGGGCGGCTGTAGTCGTAACTGTCACTGACTCTCGTGGTATTTCGGCGGTATCTTGCATTAAAGCATCATGAGCCTCTTTGATGCGCTTGAATGCTTCGGCAGCTTCTGGAGAGTCGGATAGATCGGGATGGAATTCCTTTGCTGCATCACGAAACGCCTTCTTTATTTCTGACTTGCTTGCGTTTTTGCTAACGCCTAGTACGTCGCGGTTATTCATGTTCACTATTATATGTTATCAACTGCCATATTGCGCGCGAATTTTGCTTAGGATGAGTCTTTAGACTTGCGCTCGTGAAGGGTCTCTAGTTCATGCTTAATGCGTTGTATATCGTCGGCTTGTAAGATTTTTTCTGTGTCGGAGATAGGTTTTTCGAAGTCGTCAGAGGTGCGCGGAAAAGGGAAAAGGATCTGCTGCTGATCGTCAAGCTTTGTTCGCTGCAGGGCGTGGATATGGACATGATTAACTTTTATGCCATTTTCTGTTTGTAGCGGCTGGTGTTTTTGACCAATGACATACCCCGGCCCAGGATGTATCCAGGTAGCAAACAGTGATAATTTGCCGATCATTCGACCAAGTGTCAGTTCCGGTATCTGGTAGAGTTCGGTATAATGATCGCTCGTCGGTGTCGCTAGCAAATGGTACGCGTGATCTTTAACTCTAGGCTTTGATACGAATAGCCGGTAGTCATCCTCCTCATGAAATACTCGATGCTTAAGGTCATCATCTGGATAACAAAAAACACACTCTTCTAATTTACCTATACCAACACTCCTCTCGATAGAATGGTACTAGCGTAGTGTAGTTAGGATATTTTGTCGAGTGTTTCCTTGAGGAACGGTTCGATATTGAAAGAGGAAGTGTTAGGCAGTGTTGCCCACATCAGTTCTCCATGCGCATCGCTGAGTTTTACGCTATCGATATCGAGATCAATCATGTAGGTAAGGCGCACTACGTGGAATTTTTTTGTGGGTACGAAAATATCCTGTGCGTTTATCAGCCGGGGTTCGCCGGTTAGTGTGACATTGATTTCTTCGTTAACTTCACGCTGCAGTGCCTTCATGAGCGTTTCGCCTGGTTTTATTCTCCCGCCAGGAATATCCCAAGACTGCTCTGTTTCGTTTTGTAGTAGCTTTTTTCTCTTTATGAATAAATACTTGTCGCTTTTGTTACGAATGAGAATTTTGACACCAACCTGTAGATTCATAGGGGAAGTATATCATGACTTGTTTTTTTGCCATGATCGCTATATAATCAATGTATAGTACATTCCGGCCGGCAGGTCGGATTTTTTCATAGAAGAAAGGAAATAACACATGGAAGATTTGAATATTAAGCAACTGACACTGGCACTCCGAACGATTGCCGAAGAAAAAAATCTACCTGAAGAGACGGTATTGAGTGTCATCGAGCAGGCGATTGCTGCTGCATGGCGTCGCGATAACGGTGAGCGCGATCAAGAGGTTCGGGCTGAACTGAACGTCAATGATGGAACGGCTACGGTATTTGTTGCTCGTGAAGTTGTTGAGGTCGTGGGGAGTGACAGCGTCGAGATTAGTCTGGATGA
>DCYK01000037.1:14981-24389 GCA_002331045.1 Candidatus Saccharibacteria bacterium UBA2112 | reverse complement strand
ATTTGGCACGCTTCGCACCCGCGAAAAGGGCAGTGACGCTGGTAATAACGGTATTAAATCACTCAATGCCACGCTCGGCGAAAACTATGCTCGCATTCGTGTCGGCATAGGGAACGACCTGCTTGAACGAATAGGGCACCATGATTTCGTTCTGTCCCGTTTTAGCTTCGAAGAAGCAGAAAAACTCAACAGCGACATCTACCCAAAAATCGCCGATATTATCGACGATTTTATCAAGGACGCCCACGCCATCACTAGCCACCGGTTACTTAATTAACGCCTCATCATCGATCTGACGTCTTTTTTCCAAAATACTAGTCACGACAGCTGTCGAAATAAAGATGAGCCCTAACGAGCCTGTTACGACTTCTGGCAGTTCAAGGTGGTACAGTTTCGCCAACATAACAAGTCCCAGGGCAAGAATCGCCCAATGCGCTCCGTGCTCTAGGTAGCGGTACTTGGCGAGTGTCCCGGCACGAAGGAGATAAATAGTGAGCGAACGGACCCAAAACGCTCCCACGCCCAGACCCGCCACAATGAGCAGTACGCTCGTCGTGATAGCAAACGCTCCGATGACCCCGTCAAAGCTAAACGATGCATCAAGTACCTCAAGGTAGAGAAACGATGCAAATGCTGCCCAACCAACTTGTTTTGCAACAACTTTCCCTTTGTTCATAGAACGTTCAAAGAATACTGACAGTGAATGAAGTCCGAATTGCAAAATAATACCAAGTGATCCTGACAATAGCACCGTCTCTTTAAGGCCTGGCTCAATAGTGAAATAGATAAATGCCATAACAGCCACCATAAACAACAGTTTAATGAAGCGAATTTTGCCAGCCCGTGCCAATTGTCGCTCGATCGGCGACAGCCAATGCACCACCTTGTCGTGATCGAGAAAGTAACTCACCCCTAACATCAACAAGAATGTTCCACCAAACGCCTCGATAATTGGTGCTGCGTGGTGCAGTTCGTCACCATACCGTTCGGGATCATTCAGCGCCAGATTGACAACATCGCCAAACGACAGGCCAGTTGCAAACTGTACAACCAGAATTGGTAGCGCGAATCTCACCACAAAGACAGCGATAAAAATTCCCACTGTCAGGAATAGTTTGACCCACAGGTCTGACATCCGCGCCAAAATGCGACTGTTGATAACAGCATTATCAAAGCTAAACGTCACCTCGAGTATTGCCAGTACAATAAACAACCATAGCGCTCCAATACCGCCGAACCACGCTACTGCTATCGCAATCAAAAACGTAACAAGTCCGGAAAACCAGAAAATTCGAAGCGGATGAGCTGCATGCATTACTATGATTATACCAATAAATAATTCTTCTGGCTGGAAGAATCAACAGCCTTCTTTTGGATAGCAAAAGAAGCAAAACAATTGCAACGGCTTCGCCAAGCCGTGGGGTTTGCGATATCTTTACCGGTTACTGCGGAACTCCCTTCGGTCGGTCATTTTCCATTTTTTAGTTATTTAAAAATGACATGTCCTCGTAAATGATTCCGCAAAAACACCACAAAACCCCTCGGTTGCCTGCAGGAGTTGCGAAAACACAAAGCGCAAGGTCAATCCTTGCGATTCCAATCATTCGCAGCCTGCTGCGTTTTCATTGTTCACAGTGTGACATCTACAGATACCGGAAAAAGCGAGGGGTAACATCATGACGTGGCGAGGATGTTTGAGCCTGACTCCGCCAGCTGGCGGATAGTGCGAGTTCCGCAGCCACCCATGATGATGTTACCCTGAAGATTTTTACCGCGTGGCGAAGCCGTCACGAGTCTTTTGCTTCTTTTCGTCGGTACGAAAAGAAGTGACGTGGTTCTGGGTCATTCTAGAACTTCTAGAACTATAACAACTTTTACCAATTCTCCCGCAACTATCACCATGAATTATTTCATAATAGAGTGAGTCAACAAAAACGACGGATAAGTTGTGGCTCAAGGTTAATATGGATGATGAGGCTGAACTAACGAACCTTAAGGTGCTTATTCCAGTACTTTGATGTTTTTAGTACGAGATGCCGAAGTCTCATTCGAGTGTGCAAGGATAGCCTGTTACCGTAAGGGTTTATTGCAGCCCTTAAATAATTGCTATAATGAAACAAATGGGTAGTCTCTATGTAATAATCGCAAGTATCGCACTGTACACGCTTATGGTGCGCGTCTCGTCTAGTGGTAAATCGAATCCAATATTTTCTGCTATTGTTGTCGTCATGCTACCATTCATACTCACAAAAATCATATGGTATATCTATCTGACGGGTAATAATTTACCCATATGGCAACTGGTTTCATTGAGCGATATATTTGTCGTACTGGCGCAGTTGGTCGTGGCATTCGTGGTTTTCTACATACTTCAGGATAACGATTCAATCGTAATATGGCTACTATGGGTAGCCGCAGGATTGGTTGGCATTTATTTCATCGTCCCGTACCTTATCCGGCTTGTCGTCCCAGTCTAGCAACCCTCGTCCATTCAAGCTCCAGTGAATAGAGAGCGATTTTTTACAAAACATGCTCAGGTCTTGAGTTAGTGAAGATCAAGAAGCAGGCAAAGAAAGAGATTGAAGAACTTGAGGCTCGGATTGTAGCTTATCAAGAAATGCCCGCTCGAGAGAATGAGCGTCGCGTTCGAATTGGCGGTAACTTTGAAGATGCTGTTAAGAAAATGTCTAGTACCCCACCAGTCAGTAGTGACGATATAAAAGCGTGGGCTAAAAAGCAGCGAGAAGATACGGAAGATTAACTAGGTTCCAACTTCTTTATGATTTGGTAACGTCAAGTATATAATTGCCTAATTTTATTTTATAATAATATAATCGTCGAGAGCCGACGGCTTCACCTCCAGGCTCCGGCGCGGAGTTTGACGAGACGAAAGGCGAGTAATGAACGTAGCCGGCATGAGCGGGACAGAACTGCAAGAACGATTCGAAGGATGCATGCAGTTGGCCCGGCAGGCACTAGAAAGAGCACGCTCTGGTCGTACAAAGCCCACGGTGGCCCAGGTCTACACCCCCACCAGTTCCATGAATGGACACTGGGGCTTCAAAACGGCAAAGGTATGGGCTTCACCGGGCGGAAAATACTTAGTAGGTTACGACCTCCAGGACCCGAACCACGCAGCGCGCATTTATCGCAAAAAGGTCACCTCACAGCCTGCTGGCGGTGCGCTCAACCCGACCTATCAAGTCTACGCCACAAGTGTGTGGCAGGATTCAGAGATGGGAAGGCTGGAAACTGCCCTGCGGGCCATGGGCTGACATCCTCTCTCATCAAACAACCCCCGATCCATACGATCGGGGGTTGTTCTATTTTGTGTCTTTTTCGTCCCTCATTCCAACCAAAAAGGACCAGGTAAGGGTGGGCATCACCTGGTCCCGTTTGGCCCTTCCACCCACCCGAATGGGGGATACACGAGTGAACGCATATCGTGGCGTGACCCACCTCACAACATTTTGGAGGTCCGCTGGTGAAAGGGGTTAGTAGCCATGCAATGTGGTCAAGCATAAATGCCAGTTCTGAAAAGTGGAGGGTAGATACTTTTGAGAAACATTGCATAGCACCTAACATATAAATTAGTTAGAATAGGGGGTATAAGGTGCGATTAGATGATATAATAATCATCAACCATGTCCCATTCTAGCACCTATTTGACATAATGTCAACACTTTTTGTCATAATTCCGTATGAAAATCAATCAACTATCACCCCAAGACAACAAATTTCTTCAGATTATAGATTCTATTGCGCTTGTGCCTAAAAAGTTATATTACTATGGCAGCCTTCCGCAGCAACGTATGCCCGCCGTTGCAATTGTTGGCAGCCGCAAGCCTACCACCTATGGGATAGAGGTAACGACACAGATTGCCGAGAATTTAGCTCGTCGCGGTATCGTTATCATTAGTGGCATGGCACTCGGTGTTGATAGCTTAGCGCACAAAGCGGCGTTACAGGTGGGCGGTAGGACAATCGCTGTCCAGGGCAACGGACTTGCTCGCCTCTATCCTAGCAGCAACCGGCAACTAGGTGAGGATATCGTTACTAGTGGCGGTGCAATTATTAGTGAATACGAGCCTCACGCACCGCCAATGAAGTATCGCTTTTTAGAAAGAAACCGCCTGGTGAGTGCTTTGTCTGATGCCGTCCTGGTGACCGAAGCAGCAGCCCGTAGCGGATCACTCAACACCGTCATGCATGCGCTCGACCAGGGCAAAGAAGTGTTTGTCGTACCGGGGAATATTACAAGTCCGATGTCTGCCGGCTGTAATGCACTGCTAAAACAAGGAGCGCACCCGGCCACCTGCGCCGAAGATATCCTAGAGGTCATCGCACCACAATTACTCCGGCCACAGACCCAGTTAGCCCTTGGTGATAATCCTTTACAGTCAACCATCATTCAACTGCTTCAGGAAGGTCTCCGTGATGGCGATGAACTGCAGCAGCGATCAGGTGTCGACGCAACGACTTTTTCGACCGAGCTGACCATGATGGAAATCAACGGTCTCATCCGCAACCTCGGCGCCAACCAATGGACAGTACGATAGGTGTATTGATTAATATGTAATTATATGTTATTGTTTATTAATTCCTGACAAATTCCTGTCAGGCAGTTGCTTGACAGATACCGTTCTAGTAAAGGAGTCCTCATGTCCCTGGACCATACTGTGATTTCGGTCACCGCTTTCAATGCTTGGGAAGGAGTCATCCGGCTCGCGTCGACACTCGTCGAACGGCCACTCAGGCAACCGTGGCTGTCGGCGTCCGAGTGCATCGTCTGTTGCCTCGCGGGTGTCACGGATGACAACCGCGATCTTCTGCTGGCACATATTGACTACATGTGCCGTGGTGTACCCATAAACATCACCGACAAACTGCAGTACAACGCCAACAGTTTCCTGGCAGCCTGTCTGGATGAGGGCATGCGACCATACGACCTTCCCAGCCTCCGGTCACAGCTCGAGCATCGAGGTGATGAGATGTACATCTACAGGGTGGTCCGTCGGACCTCTCGTGTGAGCTGGGATGAGACAGCCGAAGCTGTACTGCAGTCCATTGCGCGTTACTGCCTTCCGCGAGAGACCACCTATTTCAGCGATGTCCTCTCGGATATCTCCTAGAACAAGCGTCAAGCAAGGCCGCCCTCCACCGGGCGGCCTTGTCTCTTTATTAATATACAAAATAAAGCAAAAACTGTTGACAGTCGTCACTATTTGCGTACAATGAGCCTCTGTGTTTGATACTATAAAGTTATAGACAGAAGCACTATGCCAAAGAATTTAGTTATCGTCGAGTCACCAGCAAAGGCAAAAACGATCGAGAAATACCTCGGTCGTGACTTTCATGTTTTGTCGTCTGTTGGCCATATCCGCAGCATTCCCAAAAAGACCAAAGATGGCACACCGCCGGTAGATATTAAAAATAATTTTGCAACTCAATACGAAGTTGATCCCGAAAAAAAGAAGGTGATTAGCGAGCTGAAAAAGGCCGTCAAGAATGCCGACACTGTCTGGCTCGCAACTGATGAAGACCGCGAAGGAGAAGCAATTGCTTGGCATCTATGCGAAGTTCTCAAGCTAGATATCAAAGAAACGAAGAGAATCGTCTTTCACGAAATTACCAAAAGCGCCATCGAAGAGGCTATTAAGCACCCTCGGTCTGTCGACATGCACCTGGTACAAGCGCAGCAAGCCCGCCAGATCCTTGATCGTATCGTCGGTTTTGAACTGAGTCCTGTCGTATGGCAAAAAGTTCCGGGTGGAAAATCGGCTGGTCGCGTACAATCACCGGCCGTTCGGTTACTTGTTGAACGCGAACGCGAAATTACGGCGTTTGAAGGATCATCAACCTTTAAGGTTGTTGCTGTCTTTGTCCATGATGATCAAGAGGTAAAAGCCGAACTGCCCAAGCAATTCAAGACAGAAGCCGAAGCGCAAGCGTTTCTAGAGAGCCTGAAAAATGCATCATTTAGCGTTGCAAACATCGAGAAAAATCCAGGATCACGAAACCCCAGCGCCCCATTCACCACGAGTACACTGCAACAAACTGCCAATTCGCGATTAGGGTTCGGTAGTAAGGCCACAATGGCCAGTGCGCAAAAGCTCTATCAGGACGGAAAAATTACCTACATGCGTACCGACAGTACCAATCTTTCAGGACAGGCGATCGCCAGTGCCAAAGATTTTATCGTTGCAACCTACGGGGAGCAGTATAGCCAAGTGCGTCAATTCAAGACCAAATCTGCCGGTGCTCAGGAAGCTCATGAAGCCATTCGTCCAACTGACATGAAGCTAGAAAAGGGCAGCAGCAACGAATACGATCAAAAGCTGTACGACCTCATTCGTCGACGGACACTTGCCAGTCAGATGGCACCAGCCAAACTAGAAAAAACGACGATTACCATTACTATCAGTACTGCCAAGGAACTGTTCGAAGCCAAGGGTGAAGTAATCTTGTTTGATGGATTCCTGAAAGTTTACGGAACAAACAAGAAAGAGGATGCGCTCTTGCCAGCTCTTACGGAAAATGATACCTTGGCACTCCAAGAGGCAACAGCCAAGCAGACCTTTGCCCGCCCCCCAGCCCGCTATACCGAAGGTTCGCTCGTCAAAAAACTCGAAGAACTTGGTATTGGCCGGCCATCAACCTATGCGACAATTATCGACACTATCCAGACCCGTGGGTATGTGGTCCGTGGTGAAGGCGAGGGAACCGATCGCGATACGATTGTTCTAGCACTCAAGAATAATTCTATTGATCGTGAAATTGTCCAAGAAAAAACTGGCGCCGACCGCGGTAAACTAGTACCGACACCAGCCGGTGAACTCATTGCCGATTTCCTGAACAATTATTTTGAACAAGTCGTCGATTATGACTTTACTGCACAGGTCGAGGAGCAATTCGATCAGATCGCTACCGATAAACTGGCACGAAATGCCATGCTCAGCGCCTTTTACACACCCTTCCACAAGCTGATTCAAAAATCGAGTGACATCGACCGAAGCAAAGTAGGGCAGTCACGGACTGTCGGCACCGATCCAAAATCCGGCAAGCTCATTATCGCGCGCTTTGGTCGCTTCGGACCGATGTTACAACTTGGCGATACGGAAAGCGAGGAAAAACCGCAGTTTGCTCCCATGCCAGCCGGAGCCAAGATCGATTCGGTAACCCTCGACCAAGCCCTCAAGGCCTTTGAGTTACCACGTATTGTTGGTCAAACCGAAGACGGAAAAGACATCAAAGCAAACATTGGCCGCTTTGGCCCTTATATCCAGGTCGACAAGCTATTTGTGAGCATCAAACCCGAAGACCCACACACAATCACTCATGAACGAGCGTTGGAACTCTATGCAGCCAAGCTGAAGGCCGAGGCCGAAAAGAATATTGCTGATTTTGGCGATGGCATCAAAGTCCTAAACGGCCGCTTTGGCCCCTATATTACCAATGGCAAAAAGAACGCCAAAATACCCAAAGAAACCGATCCGAAATCTATCACGCATGAACAGGCAAAGAAAATGCTCGACGAAGCACCAGCCACTAAAAAACGCTTTTCTCGCCGCAAAAAATAGTTGCAATATATAGAATATAATTGTATAGTAATATTTAGCGACACCCTACACGAAAGGCTTGTCATGCACCTCCAGAATACTGTCGATTGGAACGCAACTCAACCGGTCAAGGCACTGAGTTGGGATATGATCAAAACCGGAGACAGGATCAAGGTGTACGTACCAGGAAATGCTGCGTCCACTCGTCACTATGAGATTCTGCCCACGGACGACGATGTTGATTCACGTGGCGATCTGCTAGTGACTTATCTCGATCGTCACACAGGAGAAGTATCGACCGGAAGCACCGCTACTCTCGGCTTATCACTGAGTCCGGACGGCACTCGCTACTGCTGGGCCATACCCGACGACAGTGACGAGTAGGAGACACAGAAAACCCACCCGACAATTGAGCCCGTTTCGAAACACATTTCGAAGTCTTTGGCCGCTCTTGCAGGGTGGGCTCATTTGTTTTATACAAATCATACTAACAAATAATATAAGCGGAATAAAAAGCCTCAAAACATTCTTTACGATTTAGGTCTAATTCATGCTATAATCAAATTATAAGAAAAAATGTTTGACATTGTAAAAAATATGTTTTATAATGCAATATATTCTTTTATAAATCCTATAAACAACTGTGGTGTGGCAGAGAGGAACAATTAAATGAGTCAGGCTCCGGCAAAAACTACCGACGAAACAAGCACTGTCGATATTGATAGCGCTGTCGAAGCAATCCTTGGGGCAATCGAGCAAGAGCGTGAACGCGAAATTATTACGCGTCGTTTTGGCTTGTATGATCGCAAAGAAACACTTGAACAAATCGGTGAACTGCTGGGAATCACTCGTGAACGCGTCCGTCAGCTAGAAAAAGCCATCCTCGTACGACTAAAGATTGCAAGTGATGAAGGTAAAATTCCTGCCGTTCAATCTGTTGAAAAAGTCCTGATTCGTGAACTCAGTGAAATGGGTCGTCTCGCGACTGTTGCAGATCTAACAAAAGCGCTGCTTGGCGACAAAGCAACACCACTATCACGTGCACGTATTGCTTTTGCTGCAACGCTTGCACCACGCCTCACCGTCATTAACGAAAATGACAATTACAAAAATGCTGTTGGTATTGCTGAGTACGGTGACGAGAAGAAGTTAATGAAACAAGTTGATGCAGTCGTCGCAGGCGTCAAGAAACATGGCCAACCGCTGACTATCGAGGAACTGCACGAACAGCTCGATCACGAACACCCATCTCATGTTCGTGCGCTTGCAAGCGTCAGTAAGCATCTATCTAACCTGAAAGATCTCTGGGGGCTCAACAAATGGCCAACAGTGAATCCAAAGAATATTCGAGACAAGATATACGTGATCCTCCTTGAAAAGGGTAGTCCGATGCATTTTTCAGAAATTGCTGATTCAATCAAAGAAAGTGACTTTAGCCGTAAAGATGTCACGACCCAGGCAATTCACAACGAACTCATCAAAGATAAGCGTTTCGTCCTGATCGGACGTGGTATTTACGCGCTCGACAGTTGGGGTTACAGCAAGGGAACAGTCGCCGATACAATTATCGGCATCCTCAAGAAGAGCAGCGAACCACTACACCGCGACGAGATCGTTAAACGCGTCCTCAAGAGCCGTCAAGTCAAAGAGACGACGATTCTTTTGAACCTCCAGAGTAAACCACAGTTCAAACGTGTTGCAAAAGCAACTTACACCCTTGCCGAAGAGAAGTAATCTCTTTTCACATCGCAGCGTAGAGTTGGAGACGTGCATTACACCTTGTCAACAGAGGCGATAGGTGGGACAATGTACTTATGGAAATAATCTCATGGATCATTAACGTGCTCCT
>DCYK01000037.1:4919-14644 GCA_002331045.1 Candidatus Saccharibacteria bacterium UBA2112 | reverse complement strand
CAGTGGTACGTCTGGTTGCCGGCTGTGCTGATCCTCGGCTATCTGACATGGCGAAATTACCAACGTATTGATGCGATCCGGGCAACCGAAAGTACGCTACTGATCCTTGAAATCCCGAAAGCAAACGACAAAAAAGAGCTAGCTGCCGAACAGCTATTCGCCAGTCTGCACGGTATACTGCGAGACAAGGATGAGCTCAAACAGTCAGGGGGCATCCAAGAGCACTTGAGCTTTGAAATTGCCAGCGTTAGCGGCCAAATCCGATTCTACGTATGGGTACCGACAGCACTACGCAGCTTTGTCGAGGGTCAAATTTACTCGCAATATCCTACAGTGCAAATCCATGAGGCTGATGAGGATTATGTATCACACGAACGACAACATGCCATTGTATACACGAGTGAAGTCACGCTGACAGATAGCGAGTTTCTCCCGATCAAAACGTTCCAGAGCTTTGAGGTCGACCCTCTTGCTGGTATTACCGGTACACTCGCAAAACTAGAGACAACCGGAGAAGAGCTATGGATCCAAGTACTTGCCCGACCGATCGCCGATGACTGGCACAAAGCAACCGACGGCTGGATCAAACGTATCAAAAACGGCGGTGGACCGTTTAGCTTTCTTGCAGATGGCCAAGGTTTTGACGCGCGATGGCTCTTTGGACTTCTCGAAGCACTTTGGCGCCCGCCAGAGCAGGGAGTAGGCGGTGGTACCGCAAAACCTGAATTATCTGATCGTAATAAAACCCGTATATCAGAAGCAGAAAAGAAGGCAACAAAGCTAGGCTATCAAGTGAAGATCCGTCTGGCATACCTCGGGGAAAGCCAGACAAATGCAAAACTACAAATGCAGGCCCTTGTCGGCACCTTTAAACAATACAACAGTACGAATCTCAACGGATTTAAAATGACAAGTCCCAGTTTTCGCAAAGAAGATTTGGAAAAATATCGTGCTCGTTTATTTACAGATAAAGGCTTCATTCTCAACATCGAAGAAGTTGCCAGTGTATTCCACTTACCGCATACCAACGTCGAAACACCAAATATTGTCTGGGCCTCCGCAAAGACTGCTGAGCCGCCATCGAAACTCCCGATCATCACCGGCGATGACGCCATCGACGAGAATATTAGTGCATTCGGTTTAACTAATTTCCGCGGAATTAATCACCAATTTGGCATGTTGCGTAGCGACCGTTCTCGCCATGTTTATATTATTGGACAAACGGGGGCAGGGAAGTCGGGTACGCTCGAACTATTCGCACTCAGTGATATTTATCATAACCAAGGCTATGCAATTATTGATCCACACGGTGATTTTGCTATTAATAATATGCGATTCATTCCAGCTAACAGAATCAAGGATGTTGTGTATTTCAATCCGGCCGACACCGCTTATCCTCTTGGGTTTAACCCACTAGAAGTCATCGATCCAAACATGAAATCAAATATTAGTTCTGAGGTCATTGGCGTACTAGAGCGTATGTTTAGTAATAGCTGGGGACCGCGGCTCGAATACATCCTGCGATACACCATCTTGGCACTTCTCGATCGACCAGATCCAACGATGCTCGACATTACTCGTATGTTGACTGATAAAAGATTCCGCAAAGAAACGTTATCATACTGTAAAGATACCGTCGTACTACAATTTTGGAATATCGAGTTTAACAGCTGGACAGAGAAGTTCCAGGCCGAAGCAATTGCCCCAATCCTCAATAAAGTGGGTGCCTTTACTGCCAACCCTGTCATTCGTAATATCATTGGACAACCAAAATCAACGTTTAATATCCGTAAAATGATGGATGAGGGAAAGATCCTGGTTGTTAATCTATCCAAGGGATTGCTCGGTGAGGATAATTCCAGCGTCCTGGGCGCATTTCTTGTAACTAAAATACAGCTCGCCGCCATGAGCCGTAGTGATATACCTAATATTGATGATCGTCGGCCGTTTTACTTATATGTTGACGAGTTTCAGAATTTTGCCACTGATTCATTCGCAACAATCTTGTCAGAAGCCCGTAAATACGGACTCAATCTCACTGTCGCCAATCAATACATATCACAAATGACCGATACCGTACGCGGTGCCGTGTTCGGTAACGTTGGCACAATGATTAGCTTCCGTGTGTCGGCTGATGACGCACCAATCTTGGCCAAACAGTTTGAACCACAATTTGAGGCAAATGATCTACTCCAAATGCACAACCGAAACTTTATCATTAATATGGTCATCCAGGGAGAGAAAGCGCCAGCGTTCAGCGCACGAACTCTACAGCTCCCACCAGTCCAGTCAGATAATACTGCTGCGATCATAGAAAACACTCGAACACTCTATAGTCGTAAACGCGAAGATGTCGAAGCGGCAATTAATAATCTTGTCCAGCCGCCCGACCACTTGCAGCGAAAAGGACCAGGCAATCCAAGGACAAAAACACCGCATCCGCCACAAGACGCAGGAGAATCGTCAGGTAGCACTCCCGCCGAAATAGCACCTCAAAGCAATGAGCCAAACAAGCCAAAATTCGTTGTCGAAACACCCGAAGGTCAAGCTGCAATGACGCCCGAGAATGACAGGGAAGAGAAGGTGCCATCTGCCGCGAAACAGTCAGAAGGCTCATCAGTATCAGAAACACCTCCGTCAGAGGAGAAGAGCGAATCTACTACTCCACCAAAGAAGAAACGATCACGCAGCCGTCGACGCAAAAAAGCTGCAGCGGGAAGCGAAGACTTATCACGTAGCGGCGAGACTAATCCAGAGCAAAAACAAGCCGCTCAACCCGAAAAAACCGAACATGTAGACGATCTCCTCAAAGTCAAACATTCCATACCCCCGGCTCAGTCTGCAGGAGAAACGCCGCCGACGCAGCAGCCATCAACAGACCAAGACTCTGCACCAGCAAAGGACTCGGGACAACCACCAAAGCCTGCTAACGAGGATATGGGACTCCTGCGCGTACACAGAAGGCAATAGTCGAGTAGAATCAAGCACAACCGGCATGCTATAGTAGGTGATAGTATGCTAGAACTATTTGCACAAGTGCAACAAATTGATCAGACTGCTTTTCAAGAGCAACTGAGCCAGGCGAGTAACCGACAAGATGAACTATTCAATACCGTCAACAGCCTTCAAACCACATTACTCGCTTATCTCCCATTTCTCCTTGCTCTTAGTGCAATCATCGCCGTCTTCTTCTTAATTAACGCGATTAACAAAATGCGTGTCGATCGTGCAATCCTCCGTATCGACAGAAATCTTCAACAGCTACTCACCACCCAACAGAATAATCAACAAGTGTCAACTACAGACACTCATAATAGCAACCAGTCTGTCGAGGACAAGCCCTCGCCTTCGTCGCAAGACGAAGATAAGAGAAAAGAGTGGTACAGCTAGAAGGGATAGTTAATCCTTAGCTACGCCGCTCGTGAATTGATCTAAACATAATAGAACAAATATAGAACATTATCCTACAGTAGGTGACACTCATTTTTGTATAATTTACTTCATCATGGTATTGCGACCCCTGTATGACCCCTGTTATTTATAGGTACAAGACGAAAACACCAAAAAAAGATTATCGAAAATCATCAAAGCAGAAATCATAGATACATTGATAGAAACAGGCAAGCACACACGGAAAAGAAGGGGACTTACAAAAAGAGAAGGCAACTTAGATAGAAATGGCAGTAAAACCATGAGGACATGTTCATGTTTATACATAGTGATTATACGTCGCACAATATATCTTTTACGACTTTAAATAATAGCACACAAGATGATTCACTATACATCTATCACGCATGGTAATAGGGGGTACCTACCTAAGGAACTCTCAACTACGGATCAAAGACAATAATAACACTATATAATTTCGCACCATTCCTACAACTGCACATGTAGCTGAGCACCCCCCTCAGAATGCATGTACTGATAGTTGACCTCATCAAGATCATATCCATTACACAAATTGACAACACTCCATTCACGTCACTATCGGTATGGCATTTGACTTTTCACGCATTTTACCCGCTAACTATTTTTCCACAGTTCACACGCGGCATTGAATCTATTTGACTTATTCTCTATTTGCTTGCCTCCCCTACTTTTTTGACTTTATTTGACATTTGTATGTTTATATATATTTATATAGTTTTTTTGCTGTATCACAAGGATATAGATATATAGAACAAAAATAGAACATACGAGAGAAGCGAAGGGAATAGTACGACTACCCTCACGCTATCCTACAACTTATAGTATGCTCTCCCCGATATACGAACATCTATATATTTTGGAGTAATATTTTTCGCATCGAGATAACTCACGGCTTGTTTTGTGTCCTCTATCTGCTCCCCTATTGGCCTATCAAGCGATAGCTTAATAGGATACGCCCGACCGCTCAGCCGTAACTCAAGTTGTCGTGTCGTATTTCGTGGAATGGTAGCCCGGTCAACCTCAAGTCCAAATGTACGTGCAGCATCAACTGCTAATCCAACAAATTGTAAGAAGCGACTACTCGCAATTGTCGTAGCCGCGGACTGAGGAATACCACTGTTATCTACTACTTTTACTTTTGGCTCATCAAAATAGTTATGCTGAAATAACACACCGTTTTTATCAACATAGAACTGCCGTGAATCAATCACCCAGCTAGCCACAGGTTGCCGAAAAGTTATATCGACAGTTGTCGTCGCAAGGCCACCAGGTCCTATATCGGCAAGCGCCTTAACCTCCGGCCTCGTCTGGCGCAAATAGTTTAGTAGTTGCTCCTCATTTAATAGCGGTCGAAGCCGCTCTAGTGGTCGATTGCTAATGTAGTCAGCGATTGTCTTTTGATACCGTTCCGCTTCTAGCCTGCTGCTATCTACGTTTGATGAAGTAACAAGAGTGGCAGCCGTAAACTCATATAAAAACCATAACAGAAAGAGAGCTGACGCAAAGAACAAAAGAAACAAAGCCCCGAGGTGACGACGATGACGTACGAGATGATGTGTATGTGCCCGTGGCGATTTCATATGGGCATTAAGTTCACTCGCACTCCTTACAAGTGGAGAAATGCTCCCTACGAGTGTTCTGTTGCGACGAAACAAGTTCGTGTCTTCAGTTTGTCGTGATCTCTCTGACTCCTGTGTACGCCTTCGACGAGGTGCTATATCATGCTTTTTCTTAGCCCTACCCCACATGTTAACCTCGTTTTTTCGCTACCCCTATAATTAAGTGCGCCATATCTCGCGCAGCATGAGGTCGAGCATGCTGATGGATATTATGGGCGAGACGTTCACGCAGTGTACTACTTTGCAATAAGTGCAAGATAGTATCCCGAAGTGAGGTATCTGCTGCGTCAATAAATGCATCCTCATCAAGTGAAATAACTGCTTCCGTATCAATATACGACCGCACGTGCTTTACTTGCCACACGAGACGCTTGCTCGGTACGACGATTGTTGGACGCGCCGCAGCAGCCAGCTCAAGTAACGAAGTCGCTCCTGCACGCGAGACAACGATATCAGCAGCACCTATGACTTCATGCATACCTTGTACCATAAAATCTTTCAGTAAAAAGCGCGGATCATCCTGAGGCGTCAGACTTCGAAGCTCATCGTACTGAGCTGAACCGGACAGAAGTAATATATTCGTGTGACCAAGGAGTTCCTTGAGATGTATCATAATAGCATCATTAATGGGTCGTGCTCCCTGGCCTCCACCAGTAACAACCACAAGCGGACGGCTGGTGTCAAACCCCAACGCCCTTTTGATTTCATTACGACGCCGACTGTCGAGAGGATGAAAAGCAGAACTAATTGGTGTCCCCACATAGGTCGTTTTCTGCTGAGGATAGTTATAGTGCTCCAGGGGCATGCCAGTCGCAATACGGGTTGCGAATGGTGCTAACAGTCGATTCGTCAGTCCCGGATGAATGTCGCTATCATGAATAACAACGGGTATGCGCAAAAGCCAGGCTGCAATACCTACAGGAAGACACACATACCCCCCTTTGGCAAAGACAACATCAGGACGCCACAAAACCATACGGAAAAAACTCTGCACTATTCCGGTCAAAACCAAAAAGGTATCACGTATATTTGGAAATATAATCGAGGGAATAATAAGGTGTTGTACTTTTGACAAGTGGTGATATCGACGAAACTTGCCAGCAATCACTTTTTGGATTCGAATAGAATCATCATAGTTGTTCATAATTCTTTGCGCCTCGAACGCAAAATGTTGATCACACCAAAAACGGACATCACTATCAGGCAACTCTTTGTTTATTTCGTTAAGTACGGCGACGAGCGGTGTGACGTGTCCGCCCGACCCCCCGCCTACGCTGAGAATCTTCATATTCATTTCCCTCTAGTTTACTACCAAATACTGTGTAACGCGACAGTTGAAATGCCAGACCCAACGCTGCTGCAATAAAAACCATGCTCGTTCCACCAAAACTCAGGAGCGGTAATGTAATGCCCGTGAGCGGTAAAATGCCAATCATCGCACTGACATTCAAAATGACATGTGCCGCCAACCAACCAAAAACTCCCACCACCACAAGTCTCATACGAGGATCAATCAGGTGATCGGACACTTTTAATAAACGCAGTAGTAGCGCTGTGAAGAGTGCAAGTATTGCAACAAGTCCGACAAATCCAAATGTCTCCCCCATCACCGCAAATACCGAGTCATTAATTGCTTCCGGCAAATAACCTGTCGCTTGGACGCTATTACCTATACCCACACCAGCCAAGCCGCCACTACCAATCGCAATTTTTGCGTGAGTAATATGGTATGCCCCCGCATCATCAATTGACGTATTGTCACCAGACAAAAACGTCATGACACGATCAATTCGATGTGGGGCAATGAGTATGAAGACAATACTTGCAATAATTAAAATTCCCACGATCAGCATTCCATACCGATATTTTAAGCCCGCCATATACAACATCGTCGCTAGAAGTGCGATAAGTGAAATGCCAGTTCCCATATCTTTTTGAATAACCACGATGAACAACAAGGCAATAAGTGTCACGACGCCAAATGGTATCAGTGTCTGCTCCCGATCATTTATCAAGCTCTGCCGTACCCTTGTCCCCAAGAACACCGCAGCAAAAAGCAATAGGCCAAACTTGAGCAATTCAGCTGGCTGCAACCCTATAGGTCCAAAATTAAACCAACGACATGCCCCTAACGAGCACTGTGTAATTGCATCGGCCCCGAGTATATTGCCAAAGAAAAGCAAAAGAATACAGGCAATAAAACCAATACCCACAATCTTGCCGGCGTTACTAAACAAAAAGCGGTACGGTAACATCGCCGCTACAATAAACGCAACCAGAGCAAGCCCAAGACTCACCGTCTGCTTAACAAAAAAGTATGTCGAGCCATAGAAATCAGTGCCATAGGCATTATTCAGTACATTCGCGCGCTGCGGACCAATTGCATACATAATCACGAGTCCTAGTAACATCAATAGTCCCATATACAGAACGATCTGATAATCGGGTCGATGTCGTCGCACGGCCACTGCTTGGTCGGATGAACGCTTCACTGATTGCCGCCGCATATTAGTATTGCCCTTCGTTCATCGTTAGCCTTTTGGTTGTACCTTTAGATAATCAAGCAACCAGTTTGATATATCAGTAAATATCGGTAGCGCGTGTAAATTACCTTGTAAGTTCTTACCTTCGCCTGATGCTTCCACCATTATGACATACCGTGCCGTCTCATTGCCACCATACCCCAGATACGTAGCAATCGTTTCGTCATCAATATATTTGCCATCACGGATCGTCTGACTTGTACCAGTCTTGCCGCCAATCTCATACCCGGGCGCATCATTGCCCGCATAGAAAGCTTGGCGTGCTTTGTGGGCCATAGTACGAATTTTCTTTGCGCTGTCTGAACTGATCGTGTTGGGGTAACTCTGTTTTTTCGGAGCAGCTGCAAAGGACCCATCCTCCCCTACGGTGCCGGAAATAACCGTTGGCTGATAATAGGTACCACCATTCACCAGTGAACAGAATGCACTCGCCACCTGAATCATTGTAAGGTCCATTCCTTGTCCAAATGTCATGTTTGAATAGCGTACGGCATTTCCTTGCACTTCTGTCGGTGGAATAATGATACCTGGCTGTTCCCCCGCTAGCTCGATACCTGTCAATTTACCAAACCGAAATCGGTTATGAAAGTAATCGTAAATCGCATCACGAGCACCACGCGTAATACTTTCGCCATCTCCTAGACGTTGAGCAATCGTTACCATGCCAGTGTTGAGTGAATAGTTTAATGCATGCTGCATCGTAATCTCGCCCGTCTCACCCTTAAACGCGTTGACGATTGTCCTATCGGCAACTTTGATAAAATCACGATTCACATAAGTCGATGAAGGTTCGATAATTCCTTTATCCAGTCCCAAGGCTACCGTGAACGTCTTGATATCAGAGCCTGGTTCATACGGCTGACTAATGACGTCATTGTTAAAGCGTGCTGCATCCTTTACTGCCGTAAACTCTTTTGGGTTATATGTCGGCACATTCGCCATCGCCATTACTTCTCCAGACTGTGGGTCCATAATGACGACGCTGCCATCAGTTGCTCCTGCTCGCTTCAGGCCCTCGGCCAGCGCCTTCTCAGCATACGCCTGAATATTGCGATCAATCGTCAAAACAATATTGTCACCATTTTTAGCTGGACGATTAATATTTTTATCACCAATCGTGAGTGGAACGCCACTGACATCAGTCACCGACTTTAATAACCCATCATGTCCAATCAACCGTTCATTCAATGCCGCCTCAACACCGTATTGCCCCTCACCTTCATCGTTCACAAATCCTAATGTTTGCGCTGCCAAACCACCTTCTGGGTAAATGCGTTGCGTCATTTCTTGAAAACCAATACCTGATAATTTTTCCTTACGGATCATTTCAGCCTGCTTGCGCGTCAGTTTTGTCCCCAATATCTGATAGCGCGTATCTGTTCGTTCGAGCATATCCTTGATATCTGAACGAAGATTGCCCCCAGCAACACGGCGCACGACCTCTACTACTTTATCGGGCTCTGTTACCATCGTTGGGTCGGCAAACATTGTATAAACCGTCTGGTTCATAACTAACTGCACGAGATCGTTCCCATCATGCGCATAAATCACTCCACGTTTTGCCGGAATAGTGAGAGGTTTTATCTGCTCCTTAGCAGCCAGCTCAACATAATGTTCATGTTGAATAATTTGCAGATAAAATAACCTCCCGACAAATAGCGCCACAAAAAAGAACAGTAGCCCGGCAAGTATCCAGGAACGACTACCTTTTTGCAGCGATAGTTCCAACACTACCTCCTATCTAACATAATCAACATCGACAGGCTTCGTTACTGCCGTTGCCACATCGCTATTGCGAACTGTTTCGAGTGCTGTGAGACGAGCATTCTCGATTTCAAGGTCCGTCTTTTTTGTTTCAAGTTCAGCTATCTGACTATCAATCTTTTGCGCCTCGTAATCATATGCTGTTGCCTTTGTTGCCTGCGTCAAATAGACAAGCCCTAGAATAGTCACCATAAGTGCAACTAGCACAGTGTGCGAAACAGGGCCTAATTTTACGTTAGATACAAATGATACGGTATTCTGGTTTCTATTCCATCCAGCCTGCCGTCGGCTGCTATAAAGTTGCTGTGTTGTTTGGTAAGACATGTGGTGGATCTCTTATTTATGTTTTTTGTTTTATGTATGGCTT
>DCYK01000037.1:0-4584 GCA_002331045.1 Candidatus Saccharibacteria bacterium UBA2112 | reverse complement strand
TGCGTAGCAGATTCACGTCAGTGGATCAGCTACGCAAGCCGACGAACGCCGAAGCGTTCACCGACCAGCGGTAGGCTTTCTACTATTTAACGTGTACGGCGACTTTTGTGTCAACCGACTCGTTCCTTACTGGGATGTGGATTGGCATGTGGTGCTGCCCCTTCCTTGTTTGTTTTAAATTTTCACTGCGGCACGCAGCTTGGCACTGCGAGCACGCGGATTGTGAACATCGTCTGTTGCTCCGTCAATGGGTCGTTTCGTAAGGATGCGCAGTTCGGCCTCATAGCCAGATGCGGTCTGTTCGGCAAAATACCGTTTTACTAACCGATCCTCCAAACTATGGAAGCTAATTACCCCTACCCTACCCCCTTTTGTCAGTAGTTTTGGCAGTAGTGGCAGTAGTAATGTGATCTGCTGCAATTCTTGATTGACTGCAATACGGAGTGCTTGAAATGTACGCGTAGCTGGATGGATTTTTCCACGATAACCACGGAGTGTTTGCTTAATCAGTGCCGCAAGTTCTCCTGTACTAAGATGTGGTCGACTCTGTACAATCGCTTCGGCAATTCGCCGAGCATTTGCCGGTGATTCCTCGCCATACTCTCGGATAATACGCTGCAGTTCAGATGTCGATGCAGTATTCACAAGCTTTTCAGCCGTGAGTTCTTGCCGACGATCCATACGCATATCCAACGGACCACTGTGTGTAAAAGAAAACCCTCGTTCGCCCTGATCGAGCTGCGGTGACGACACCCCCAAATCAACCAAAACGATATCAAATTGCCTGCCCTGTTTTATCAATGCGTTAGCCGCACTAACAAAATCAGTATGCATCAATGTGACGCCTTGTTCGGCGAACCGAGACAGCCTATGTATTGCATAGTCATCGCGGTCCACTAACGTAGCACTCGTCTGCATACTCGTCTGTTTCAAAAATGCCGCTGCATGTCCACCATAACCCGCAGTCAAGTCGAGATAACTCTCGCCCTTTTGCGGTTGTAGTAGATCAAGCGTCGCATCCAGAAGTACAGGTGTATGCAAATCATGTGGTGGATGTGCTTTAATACTCATTCCCCCTACTATACCATTTGATATAGTAGCGAGCTCGAGATCACCCAACTGATAACAGCGCTGTTTATCTTTTTGGTGTGTTTGTTTTTGTATAAGTGTTGATACCGATGCGTTACGCTGTAACTCATATAGTGGTATCAATTGAGAGACTTATGTGTTGTGAGGTGGAGTTTTTTGGGAGGTGTGTATTAAGGAAGGTGCGTTGGATCTTTTTTCACTTAATTGTGGTTTCCATAGTTTTCCACGCACTGTTACCAGATGGTTAATCTCGAGAGTTTTAATAAATTGTCAAAGAGCGGGCGAAAAACCGTCCTACTCGGTAGTATCCGGTCGCATGATACGCCAATAACTACCGGCGCGTACCGCGACAAGATCACGGGTGA
Organism: Candidatus Saccharibacteria bacterium UBA2112; assembly: GCA_002331045.1. Classification (GTDB taxonomy): domain Bacteria; phylum Patescibacteriota; class Saccharimonadia; order Saccharimonadales; family Saccharimonadaceae; genus UBA2112. Next base: position 3,130 of record DCYK01000037.1, on the reverse strand, counting down.
TTCCAGCGAAGTCCAGCAAGTGTTGCTCGATGGCAACCCTGCCCTGCTTGATATCAAGCGACGCACTCGTCTTGCCGAGCCGAAACCGAACATTTACGTCGGCAATTCGCTCATCAAGGATGCTGCCCTTTAGCTCTGGCTCGACTTCATTATCCCACGTTGCCTGGGGATACATATGTAAGTACGAACCAAACCCGCGGGTAATGACAACGCCGCTCGAAAACTCATCGCGCAATTCAACTGGAATCGTCAAACGACGTTTGTCGTCGAGTTTGCGCTGGAAGTAATCTACACTGGACACCGTTCTTCCCTTCGGGTGAATCGTTTAAATTTTTAAGTGGTGGTTTTTTGTTTTGTGTTTATTGCCACTGGATTCATCATACTACCCACAATTACCCACTACAACCCCCAACTTTGCATTTTCTGCTAAAATATATCATTTTATCCACATATTTGTGGAAAACTATTTCTCAAACAATATATGTAGGGCCGCATTACGCGGCCCTACACAATACGATACAAAAAAGATAGCTATCGTGAGAACAAGAAGCTTTTTACTTGCTCGTCATAGATATCAGTGACCTGTAATGTCACCCAACCGACCAATACAAACAAGTTAATCAGTAACGACACAATAAGTAATGCCATGATAAAGTCTTGGTGTGACTGATGGAACTGTTGTAATGTCTTCTTTTGCTTTGTTAGTTTTTTCTTTGCTTTTGTCATATCTTAGTTGTACCATACCACTCATGCTTTGCCAATAAAGAACAAGCTCCTCGCCCGAACTTTTAAAGAGAGGACCTTTGCGAAAAGCGTCGCCGAAAAGAGGATGCTGTATTTTAATGGCGAAGAGTCGCCAGCGCATCGGATAGAGTGTTACAACGTTGTACATTTGCCGGCACCGTTCCCCGCTGCGACGGTAATTCATGCATTGGATCGCAGATCCAATAACCACGTGATGGTACAGCGGGAAAGTCCTCGAAACTCACCGCCTTGTCATCCAACATTACGATCGCATCAGCTACTCCGCCGCCAAACTCCTGAGGCAAAACAAATGAGCCATCTGATTGTTGCCAGCTACTAATGAGACGCCCTTTGTGCTTGTGTTCCATGACGATTCGTTGCTCATGATTAAAACCGGTTGCCGATAGTTTCATATGCTGCCATAGCGGATTACCATACGTTAAAATACCATACGAGCTTCCTCTCGCCCGAAGCCACTCCAATAACTCTGACGCTCCAGCAAGTAATAACTCTGGCAATCGCGCGCGCAGGCGATGGATGAACTCTTTTTCCAAAGTATCCCACTCCTCGCCACGATCCATTTCATTTAAATGATCCCGTACATAGCCTGCAGTATCAAATGAATCCCCTCGTTGTCGAACGTCCCTATTGGCAGCTTCAATCTGCTCGCGTGGTATGGCGATATATTCTGTTGTGACTTCGATAAATGCCTCGAGTAGCTTGTCGGAATCAGCCAGTGTTCTATCAAAGTCGATGATAAAAAATTCAGTCTTTTGCGTCATGTGCACCCTTAAATATCGTCATAATCTCAGCTGCCGTTGCTTCGGCATCATGTCGAATAAGTGAACGTTTGGCAACAGGTAGATGTTCGCTTCCATCCTGTCCTTTTGCCATATCCCCCAAGAAATCTCCACCGATTGCCCGGTAATGTTGCCCCTGCAAACAATCCGTATCGACATCAACAATGTAGGCATTTTCTTCTTCACGATATATCTTGGCTAACTGCTCATTTGGCTTACTCGCATTGTACAGCACATAATCGAGTACGTGTGCACCGATGAATCGTTCTATCTCGGCAGCATGATCACTCACCGTAAAACCTTCAGTCTGCCCTTTTTTCGTCACAAGATTTGACACATATACGACCGCGGCCTTTGTTGACTGCAAGGCCCTTCCTATTTCATCAATAATGAGTAATGGACCAAGTGAGGTGTATAGATCACCTGGAGCTATGACAACGATATCGGCTTCCTTTATCGCCCGAATTGCCTGGGGATTTGCCTGTGCTGTTGGTAGTAATGATAACATTGCCGTTCGTGGATCTTTGCGAAAATAATATTCATCAATCACTCGTTCTCCGTGAAGTGTCAACTTTTCATCATCTGGCCATTCCATCCGCAGACGCACATTATCAAGCGTTGCCGGCAGAACGGTACCCTTGATATTTAGTATCTCAGAAGCTGTTTCAACTGCATCACTGAAGTTACCCGACACTTTCTCGAGTGCAGTAAGTAATAGATTACCAAACGAGTGTCCACTAAATGTCCCTTCTGTAAACCTATAGTTAAACAGCTCGCGAATTTTTGCTGATTCACTTAACGCAACGAGACACTGTCGTACATCACCAGGAGGTAGTGCGCCCAATTCATCACGAAGCACTCCGGTACTTCCTCCGTCATCTGCCATATTAACAATCGCTGTAATATTATCCGTGTGTTCTTTGAGGGCACTCAGGAGCGTAAAGCTACCAGTTCCGCCTCCAATCACCACTACTTTAGGACCGTGTTTATCCATTATTCACAGTATATCACTCTCTGATTGGTATAATGGACATTGTGATACTTTTACTGCTCCGCATCCTATGGCGCCTCCTCATCTTTTTACTTGGTGTCGCAGTATTATTTGCGCTCGTTAATATCCTGTGGCCCTACTCTGTCACAAGCAGGACAACAGCATTCTTCGCCTTATTACTCATCTATTGCCTCATGGCCTATCTTGTCATCCCGGCATTATTTCGCGTCTATCGTATCCTCGTACAGCCCCATCATATACCTCTTTATGCCGTTACTCGTGATGGATGGCCAGCAGATCCTGTAAATATTGCCGTCATCGCTCATAGCGAAAAGTCATTCATCAAAGCGATGCATGAGGCTGGTTGGCACAAAGCCGATAAGGCAACATTAAAAACATCAGTGCGTGAAGCTTACTCAATACTATTTGATCGCCCCTACCCCACTGCCCCTTTTAGTAACCTCTACCTACTGGGAAGACCCTTTGATATTGGGTTTCAAAAGCCCAGCTCGTCGTCACTCAGTGCACGCGCTCGTCATCATGTTCGTTTTTGGCGCATAGAAACCCTTGAGTCAAATGGACCTCATAAACACAC
>DCYK01000029.1:17291-42888 GCA_002331045.1 Candidatus Saccharibacteria bacterium UBA2112 | reverse complement strand
GGTCGAGCGCATCAGCGATAAACCCGCCATGATGCCACCCGCCCTTACCTTCTGCATAACTGGCAATAAGTCACTCTGTGTTTCGGCATGGAAAATAATCATATGAGGCTTCATGGAAATCAGCAGATCGACGTAGGCTGCGGGATCGGCTGCCATAACATGTATATCCGCCATCCATTCTTGCGGCCACCATAATTGATTTACCGGAATAGTTGAGGTCGGCGCTAACGTCCCATCACTAAAGTCGAGGTGCACACGAGTGACAAAGGTGTGCACTCGCTCTAAACTGGCTTTATACTCATCGGGTGTCGTAGCGAGGACTGTTGGCACAATCGATGTCATTAACTGAGCTCGTCCAGTTCTGCGTTACGACGCTTAAAACGAACCGCTCCAGCGAATTCGGTATGTAGCCACGTATCAACAATATCGTGCCATATCTGCTCGTCTTCGCGCTGCAATACTCGTGCTGGCAAGCACAACACATTACTGTCATTATCATTACGCGTCATGCGCGCCTCCTCGCTATCCCACACAACGCTGGCACGAATACCATGAAAACGGTTTGCCGCCATCGCCATACCTTGACCACCTTTGCATATCAAGATAGCGCGAGGATCACGATCCTCATCACCCATCATTTTAAGCACCGCCGCCTGGGCGAACTGCGGAAAATCATCACGTGGATCCAACTCTTTTGGGCCAACATCTTCCACTTCAATGCCACGCTTGACCAAATAGGCAAAGACATCTTCTTTCAAATCGAACCCACCATGATCAGAACCCAAATAGACTTTCATGTCTTAAGTATAAGCGGTTTAGTTTATTTATTCAACGACTTACTGACATCAGCAGTCAGTTCGACAAGTCGGTTACTATATCCCCATTCGTTGTCATACCAAACGGCAACTTTTATCAGATTACCGCCAACAACTTTTGTCAATAACAGATCAACAACACCAGAATGACTGTTGCCTATATAATCACGACTGACAAGCGGTTCTTCACTCACGCCCAATATCCCCTGATAATACGGTTCGCTGGCTGCTTTTTTGAACGCATTATTCACTTCATCAACCGTCACATCACGACCAAGCAATGCCGTCACGTCGCTGATCGACACTACAGGCGTCGGAACTCGAATGGACAATCCATCGAACTTATCCTTAAGTTGCGGCAGTGTCTTGGTAACAGCAATCGCAGCACCTGTGGTGGCCGGCACCATATTCTCGGCTGCATTGCGGCCTTCGCGCAGATCTTTCCTTGACGGTGCGTCCTGAATCGCTTGGCTGGCAGTATAGCTATGTACTGTCGTCAGTAGCGACTTTTCGACCCCAAACTCTGCATCGAGTACGCCCATTACGGCACCTAGACTATTTGTTGTACAGCTAGCGTTACTAACAACATCAGTCGAACCGCTGATTTTATCATCGTTTGCACCAAGTACGATCGTATCGACACCGTCGGATTTTGTTGGACCACTAATAACGACACGCTTTGCGCCCCCGCCAGTGATATGTTTTTCAGCATCTTCCTTGGTAGTGAAGCGGCCAGTCGATTCGATCACGACCTCGACACCTAGCGTGCCCCATGGCAATGCAGCCGGATCCTTTTCAGCAAGGACCTTGACCTTTTTGTCACCAACAATAATATGCTCTTCATCATAGTCAACATCGTGATGATAGGTTCCATAATTACTATCATGTTTCAGCAAGTATGCTAGCGTTTTAGTGTCCGTGAGGTCATTTATCGCAACAATTTCCAAATCACTCCGCTCAAACGCAATCTTGAATGCATTCCGTCCGATACGCCCGAAGCCATTGATCCCTAGTTTTGCTATTGCCATGAGTATCACCACCTTTTTAGCATTAGTTCTTTGGTATTGATTGTAAACAGATGCAGAGGAATATGCAAATCATAAATTGCGAGTAGTTTTTTTGTTGCCATAACTGCTTTATACTATACCTATGAAGCGGCGTGAGGTAATCGAACTAGCCAGGCAGATATATGACGAGGATCAGCTCGCCGAGCTTGAGCATGCTATTGACTACGCAACCGACAAGCACGCTGGACAAAAGCGCAAAAGTGGTGAGCCGTATATTAGTCACCCCTTAGCCGTCGCACATACCTTAATCGAATGGGGTATGGATATCGACAGTGTACTCGCTGGCATACTACATGACAGCGTTGAAGATACCGATGCCACACTCGAGGAAATTGAAAGTCTTTTTGGCCATGATGTGTCTTTTTTGGTCGATGGCGTGACAAAAGTCAGCCAGGCACGGGCCGGTATGCGTGATCTCGGTAGCTATTTGCCACAAACCAAAGATAACTTATCAAAACTGTTAATTGCCGTTAGCCAAGACGTCCGCGTTATTATCATCAAACTCGCAGATCGCTTACACAATCTGCAGACTCTACAGTTTTTACCTCCTTCAAAGCAGACCAAGGTTGCGCGCGAAAGCCTAGAGGTCTTTGCGCCGATGGCAGATCGCTTAGGTATGGGGCGTGTTCGTATGCAAATCGAGGAAATCTCCTTTAGCTATTTAAACCCGAAAGAGTTCCAGCGTCTAAAGACACTAATGAATAAACGACTGGGTAAAAGTACGCGTAAACTGGGCGCCGTCCGCGTCGAAGTAGAACGTGAGCTAAAAAAACAAGGGGTAAGCTTTGAAGTAAGCGGACGCGTCAAGAACATTTACAGCCTGCACCGCAAGCTGAAGAAAGTTGATGGCAATATTGAGCATATTTATGACCTGATGGCACTCCGTGTTATTGTTGCCGACAAAGAAACCTGCTATCGCGTACTGGGTATTTTGCATGCCATGTATCAACCCATGCTTAACCGTATCAAAGACTATATCGCCGTTCCAAAACCCAACGGCTACCAGAGTCTGCATACAACTGTTATTACACCAAATAAACAAATCGTTGAATTCCAGATTCGTACGCATGGTATGCATGAATATGCCGAACGTGGACTGGCTGCTAGTTTTCATTACCATGAAGAAAAAGGCAAAAAGGGGTATACCCGTAATAAATCTACCGCACACCTACCAGCGGAACTGCAATGGATTACCCAAATGCAAGAAGTCGCTGCCCGCCTGCGCGATGGCGAGGAGATTAGCCAAAAACAATTGGACATCGATCTATTTGGCGACCGCATTTTTGTCTACTCGCCAAATGGTGATATTTATAACCTGCCCGAAGGTGCCCTACCATTGGATTTTGCCTATCTCGTCCATAGTGATATCGGCAAACATGCCTATAGCTGCCAGGTAAACGGCAAAATCCATGCTTTTGACAAGCCGCTTCACAACGGCGACGTGGTTGAGATTATGACGCGCAAACTATCACAGCCAAAGCAAAGCTGGCAAGAACTTGTCACTACTACTCATGCCCGCACAAAGTTACGGATGCAACTACGCAAGCTAGGTATTATCGAAACAGTCAGCAACGCAGCCGCAATTATTCGCGACAAAGCAATCCGCAAAAAAACGAAACACTAGTACAAATGATGATCAAGAACGTGCGCAATCGCCTTTTCGTAATGGGGCCGTAGCGTATAGTGGTCGAGCACATCAGCAAAATTCACCCACTTATAGTCATCGTGCTCCCAACTAATTGCAACCTCAGGGGTGTTATTGAGCTTTGCAAGATACGTTAGATGCGTTACCGATACATCATGCTCTTTGTAGTATCCCGTCAAGGCATACACAAGCTGAACATCTCCTTGATCCAGCTTTATACCAGCTTCTTCATCCAGTTCGCGAAGCGCGCCCTCCTTTTCCGAGGCGTCACGATGATCGATAAAACCGCCCGGTAAATCCCAAGTCTTCGAGCGCTCCGGTCGTTCGGTATGCTTTTCTATCCAAAGCAACAATAGCTCATCTTTCTCATTGATAACGAGGGTTTTACCCGTCGCTATGCGCTTGGTCACTGTTTATTCCAGCGCTCAATCGCTTCATGGATGACGGCTTTCGCTTCCTCGGTATCACCCCATCCCTTTACAACTGTCGTACCGGGTTTTTTGAGATCTTTATAGTGGCTGAAGTGAAAATCAATTTGCTTAATCAACTGTGCTGGCAAATCATCCAATGTCGAAATCGCATTACCTGTATTGCGATCATCGGCTGGCACCACGACAATCTTGTCATCCACCTCACTATCATCTTCGAACTTCATCACACCGATGACTTTTGCCTCCAGAAATACGCCAGTTGGTAGTGGTTCGTCAGTGATAATCAATGCATCTAGTTCATCCCCGTCTTCATCAAGTGTTTGCGGGATAAAACCATAGTTCGTTGGCTTTGCAAAAACCGCAGGTTCGACACGATCAAGTTGCATTACGGCCAGCTTGCGATTCCACTCAATTTTGTGACTGCTACCCTGGGGGATTTCGACAACAACATTGATGACACCGCCATCAACATCGCCTGGTTCAAGTATTTGATTAAAATCTGCCATATATTCTCCGTTTACGTACTATTATCTCTTGTTTCAGTATAGCAAATTGCACTACCTATACAAAAAGCGCCAATGACCTATAATAGTGAACACATGTTAGTTATTGGACATCGCGGCGCAGCAGGTCTAGCGCCAGAAAACACCCTAGAGGGACTTCTTGCTGGTATTGATGCCGGTGCCGATATGCTGGAATTCGATGTTCGACTCACTGCCGACAAAGTACCAGTACTTGCTCATGATGCAAAAATGCACGGCTTGCGCATTAGTCAAACACGCTATTCAAAGCTCCGAAAAGCCGGTGAGGTAACGACACTCCGTAATGTGTTAGATAATCTATTCGGCAAAATATACCTCAACCTTCATTTCAAATCAACTACTGGCGTTAATACCGTCTTTCGGCTTCTCAAAGAGGACTACATCAAAAAACCAGACGATTGGAATAACATTCTCATTTCATCATTTCATGCATCAGTATTGCTCCGTTTACGACGACGCAGCCAGGATATCAATCTTGCGCTTCTCCATAGTGTTAGCCCGTTTTCGTTCATGGTCTACCAACGAAAGCTCAACTTGTCGGCAGTAGGATGGCATCGGCTCCATTACAACAAAGTATCCGTTCAGTTAGCAAAACGCATGGATTTATTCACGTATGTATACACCGTAAATCGGCCGCAATCAGCACGTCTTTTCAGCCGTCGAGGCCTCGATGGTGTAGTTACCGATTATCCCGATAAAATAGTCGATACCCTCAGCAAAAAAGGTACAAAGAAGTAATGCTACTTGCCCTGTGGCGTATGCTTGATATCTTCGAGATATTCACGAATTGATAATGCTGCCGTTGCGCCCTCACCAACAGCGCTAGCTATTTGCATGGTTGCACAACTACGAACATCACCGCTCGCAAAGACACCTGGTAATTTCGTTTCGAGTCGATCGTTTGTCTTAATGAGCCCACGTTCATCAAACTCGATACCACTGTCCTGCAGGAATTGCGTGTTTGGCTTGAGTCCGACAAATACAAAGACACCGTCCGTATCGATCTTACTTTTCTCTCCGTCTTTCTTTACCGTGACATGAGTGACTTTTCCATCGGTTGCCACAATTTCTTCGGGTGTCGTTCCTAAATGCACCGTTACCTTGCCCTCATCAATGAACTTTTGCAGATCATGCTGTAGTACATCACTAGCCTTAATCGTACTGCGAACAAGCAAATCGATATGCGTTGCAAAACGCGTTAGAAAGATTGCTTCTTGAACAGCCGAGTTACCACCACCAACCACCACAAGCCGCTTGTCGCGATAAAATGCACCGTCACACGTCGCACAGTAATGAACACCTCGGCCATACAATTCTTGCTCGCCCGGAATACCAAGCTTGTTATAGTCACTACCCGTAGCAATCAGTACCGTCTTCGCCTTAACTGGCTGTCCATCAACCATGATCGTCTTTGTCCCGTCATCATTGACCGACAGACTGTCCGCCTGACCAAATTCGATCTTAGTCCCAAAGCGCTCTGCCTGTTTTTGCAAACTATCTGCCAACTTCATTCCCTCGATACCATCAGGAAAACCCGGATAGTTGTCAATCATGTCGGTAATTGCTGCCAACCCCCCGATAACGCCTTTTTCATACACGACCGTCTGGATATCTTCGCGTGTCGTATACACTGCCGCGGCAAGCGCACTTGGGCCAGCGCCTATCATTACCGTATCAATTATCTTTGTATCTTCTTCTGTCATACGATTTCCTATACAAAGTATAGCATACTTTGTTATTTTAGTTCCTTTACTTGAATGATGAACTTCAGTGGACCAAATGGTCGACCGGAACCATCGTCTTCACTGCCATAACCTTGATCAGCAGGGATTGTCAATCGAACCGTTGATCCAACCTTGACTCCCGTCAAGCCTTTTGTCCATCCTTCAATCACTTCTTGCAAACTAAATTCGATTGGCTCTGCTTTTTTGTCCTTCTTTTTTGTGCTATCAAAAATTTCGCCATCCGCTGTCCAGCCAAAATAATTCGCCAAGATCGTCGAATCACTCTTCAGCACTTTGCCTTTGCCGTCTTCGAGTACTTCTGTTTGCAGTTTCGTGACTGTATCGGCATCAAACGCCGTCGCCTTATAGCCTTCTAGTGGTCGATTAGCTTTTTGCGCTTCTTCTTGTAGCTTCTTATACTGCTCGAGCTGTTGTTCATAATTCTCTTGTGCTCGCTGCTGGTCATCCTTAGCGTTCTGGTTCGCTACTACGACGATAAAAAATGACCCGATTGTTCCCACAACCATAACTACCGCAATAACCCAAATGCCGATACGCTGGCTTTTTGATGTCGCCATGAATATACCTCTCCTTTTCCGTTTCCCTTATTATAGCAAAATTATTTCTTTTTATGTGGTGTTGGCGTAAAGTAATCGTCCTCGACGATTGTTTGTGCACGCCATTGGCCAAGTGCTTGCCCAAGCGGTAAGATATCATGATACCCTACCAGATCAGCCGCTCGTCGCAGCAGTACGGCTGGCCAGCCATATAGTTTAATGCCATGCCATTCAAACACTGCCCAATCATCGCCAACCGGAATCGCGATCACTGGCATAACTGGGCGATATTTTTTCGGTCGCTTACCAGCTTTGTGTCGACGTAAATTCCGCGCCACAAATAACGCATCACGCAGCGCCGTTTGCGCCAGACCACTAAATGGTGTTGCCGCATTGTCCCCAATCACATGAATGCCATGCTTTGCACGCAAATACTCATCAACGATTACTTTATGATTTTTAGCGAACTCAAAATGCTCAGCATTCGCAGCAAAGAACGGATGATTCGCCACGCCTGATGTCCATATGATCGTATGACTTCGCAGCGGCTTACCACCAACCATCAAACCGTCAGCACTGGCCGACTCGACCTTTTCATTCAAACGCACCGTCACACCAATTTTTTCTAATCGCTCTTTCACTTTTGCACTCGTCTTTTCGCTCATTTTTGGCAATAGCCGAGGCATCGCTTCAAGTAGCGTCACCTTGACGCGCCCATGTCGTACATTGTGATGGTCACATAGTCGCTTAATGTACTCTCCCATTGAGGCCGCTAACTCTATCCCCGTCGGGCCCCCGCCAATAACAACATACTGCTTTTCAACTTCGTGTTCCTCAGCAATTGCCTGGTATAGATGATGTTTCAATCGCTTTATTTCGTCATAAGATTTTATACCGTAGGCAAAATCATCAAGCCCCTCGATGCCAAAATACGTCGTGACCGACCCAAGCGCCATAATCAACCGTTCATAGTGATAGTCGTTGCCAGTTTCGCTCGTCAGCTTTTTTGCCACCGGGTCAATCGACTTTACCGCATCAATGATGACTTCTATGTTATTTTTGCCGGCAAATATAGTGCCTAGCGGAACCCATGACTGCAGATGGCTACGCCCAGTAGCCGTACCGTACAAAGCAGGATAATATTGAAAATCAGGCTTGTCACTAATCAACGTGATATGGTTTTTGGAATCTTTTGCTAGCTCCAGCGCTGCTTTTACTCCTCCGAAACCACCACCGACGATCGTAACATTCATGTGTTGTATGATACCACTTATGGCAGGTAACCGCCAATACTGATCGCCAATAACATGAGCAATAGTACGATGAGCGATGCGCCAAATACCTGCCGTGCCCATACGTCATCCGGTTTCGTACGATGGACAATACTCACTGTTAGCCAATACAGGCCAATTATCACCATTATCATTGCGAATAGCACGCCCGTTTTTCCTATAAATGTAAGAAGTGGCGCGGCGCATACAAACACAATAATCCACAGTATCATTTGGTGCCGAGTGCTCGCACCACCATAGCGTACGGCCCACACGGGTAACTTTGCTTTGGCGTACTCTTTGCCACGAAAAAGTGATATTGCATAAAAGTGCGGCAACTGCCAAACCATTAACAGCAAAAACAGTACCACCGCCACCTCATCCAACCTGCCAGTGACGGCAGTGTACCCGGCTACCGGCGGCAATGCTCCACAGACCCCGCCAACAACCGTACTCAGTGGCGTGGTTCGTTTAGCGATACCATATATCACGACATACCATAGATAGGCTAGTACACCCAGGGCGGCAGTCAGCGCATTTGTCAGGATAATAAGTACCCCAAAACCAATCGCACCAAGTATCGTAGCGAACACCGCTGCGGTCTGTACACTAATCGTCCCCGAAGCAATCTCACGTTTTTTTGTACGTTTCATTCGCACATCAATATCGCGATCAATGATGTTATTAACGACACAAGCCGAGGCAATAACAAGCGCTATACCTCCAATAACACCTACCAATTTTCCGGGCATAAACCCAACCATGCTCGATGCCAAAGAGAATCCAGCCACTGCAGACAATGTATTACTGAGTGTGATACCTGGTTTGATTAACTGCAAATATGAGCGTGTATAGCGTTCCATCTTCCGTTTATTGTAGCCGATATTGCTTCAGACAGAAATGAATTAGCTTACTCGTTTTCACAAAAATGTGCGTGTAGGCGTTCGTATACATGACGGCTTTTCGCACTTTCAACGCTCATCCGCAGACTGTGATCCCCGAATGACAATTCATGTCCCTCGCGCTGCCATTCTTTCATATCAAGTCCCGCATTAAGCGCCACACCCATCATATGGTCAATAACTCGCGAGCGGAGATCATACCCCACCATTGTAATAAGATCGACATCGTGCATCTGGCGTACCTTGCCCTCAACGACCTTCTCGAGCGCCTTTTGTGCTACTTTTGCATGTTTTGCAGCAATGTAGTACTTTTGTCCGTCAACCCCATTGCCCTGCGAGTCAATAATTGGTACCTCAACCTCGGCCAATGCGGTATCAAACGCCGCCAGTCGTCCCCGTTTCTCTGCCATACCCGGTTCATATACCTGATGTATGACGACATTCTCCATGAGAGATAAGGCGAGTACTCTACTGCGTCGACTCCTAGCGCGCTCCTCGTCACTATCTAGTCGCGTTGCTGGCGCATGCAAATCAAATGTACTGCGAATCTCAGTCGGAATATTACCTTTCATAAGCGGTGTCATCGCCGCCGGATGCACTAATCCTGTGCCATTTCTTCCAAGCTCTCGACCCTCAGCATATAGCATGTGCGGTATGTACTGCGCACGATCCGATGGTGTAATGATTTTTGGATTTGCCGATAACGCCGGATTGTCCGTCAGGTTCAAGTTGAGGTCGGCGTGAATCCCATATGCCGCCAGTCCTCCGCTAATATCCGATCCACCCTCGTCAAACGTTACCAATTGTCCGTTGCTTCGCGTTGTATTACCAGGCAGTACATACTTTCCGTCTTTCTGCACAACAGTATCGAGCCACTGTCGCCACCACGTAGGCTCATCATCTAGGTCGTATCGTGACCGACCGGGATCAAGCAAGGTAAAGCCCTGACCTTCATATATTTCAGCCTGTAGACGTTCACCTAGCATAGACGCCGCATGTTCACTTTGTAGTACCGCCTGATGTACTCGTACCGGGATTGCGTCTATCCACATGCTATGCATGCTTTTACTACCAAGTCCATGCACAATGGCCGCATAGCGTTCTGTAATCGTATCAACTAGTTCCAGTGAAATACGTCCGCGGCCATCCGGATTTACATAGTCTTGCCGTGCTTTTTTGAGTAACTTTGTTACCTTTTCTGTTTCCACACCATCACCAGGTAAGGCACCAGGTGCAGACACAACAAAAATATCCGATTGCTCGGCCCATGACAGCGACTGTTGCACTGCCTCGGCAGTAGCATTCGACGTTCCACCCGCCTTTGCGACAACTCTTTCTATCCCAGACATTATAAATATGAATTATAAAATAATATCTTATATATTTCAATCCCGTTCTTTCCCGGTAATGAATACTGATTTATTCATTGTATTTTCAGCTAGAAGGACCATAATGAAAATAGGAGGAAATAATGAACAGCAGAAACGACGACATCATACTACAAAGCCAACAGGATGATCTGACTACAGATGACAATGCAGCTGATCCCGTTATGCAAGAAGAGGGCGAAGATCCCGCAGCCGAGCTCGGCATTCCTAGCGAAGAATTAAAACGAGAATTGGACAAAGAAGAGACTGACGACGGCACAAATATTGATGATGCCGATGACGACAGTGACATACATGATGATCAGCGCGAATACGTCACCGATTTAGACGACAACGATAGAGACTAGCCGTTCGCATTATTCCGCTTTTACAACTGCGGTATTACCGCTACCGTCAGCGCATGACTGTCCCGCGAAGGCATTTTGTAACACACTCGTATCAAAACTATCGCAAGATGGCGTATCCTGAACACCTGTATAAAAGGTCCAGTCTTCTGTAGCTGGCTCTTGATAAAAGAGACCCATAAAGCCCGTGGCATACGTGATACTGGTGCTTGCGTTTTTGTATCCCTCGACACCATCATTAATATCAGGCGCTCCTATTTGCAATACAAATTCATCGGTCTCTGGAATCTCCGGTGTGCTTCGAAGGTATGCATCATAGAAGGGCTTTACCGCTTCGGCGCCCGCTTCGTAACTCACGATGTCAGCACAGCCTATACCTGCATAATTCACACCTCGTAGCGCATAAACGGACGATATATTACAAACAACCTCATCAGAGGCATAGATCGCCGACTCACCGCCACCAATACCACCATTAAAAGATCGTTTCTCCTCTAGTTCCTCATCTGACAGTAATGCTATCAACGCCTCATAGTCACTTTTAATGATACTCGTCTCAGCTTCGGGTGATGACACGGCGGCACCATATCCTTCCGTTGGATAGTTACTAAAATCATTATCATTCAGCTGATACGAAGGAACTGAATAGACGACTGTACCATCGGCAATCTCGCCATACAGCTCTTCATTCTGCGTCGCATCAACAACATCCGCTTTCATGACCGTCTTTGCGGTATCCACAAGGGTCATTGCGGGACTTACTGGTTCTTCCTCAGCCTGCGACTCCTGCTCGGCAACGACCGAAGACTGCTGCTGAGTGTTCTTGCCCGCAAGCTCTTTCATGAAAAGGAAGTACCCGATCGCACCACCTGCCAGTAACAATGCGACAATGATAGTCGCGATAATAATAATCATTTTTTTGTATGATTTTTTTGGTTCTACAATTGGTATCTTTGATGGCTGTTGCTCCGTCTGACTGGACTCTTCACCATGAGGACTAGTCATGTCTGCGCTTTCCACTTTCGCAACATCATCATTTGTCGTTTCGTCGTTCGAGGTTGTCGGTTCTTCTTTTGGATTATTATCCATTTCCCATCTCCCTATTCATAAGCAATTTGCTCTGCCATTAGTGTACTCGGTTTTAGCTATAAAGCAAAGCTTATTGCGCCTCTCGCAACCCTAGCTACCCCAAGTCAAAAAGATACCCACCGCAAGTTCTGCCCAGATATAGACGAATAAAATACCGCATCCAGCCGCCACGAGTAGGCGGTGCTTTTTGCTCGTCCTCCGTGCAATAACCACAAATAAACTGCTCACACTGAATATGAGTAATCCCATGACGACAAAATCAAGTAACGTCCAATTAACACCGGTATTAAATTGCATTGCAAGCAGTGGCACCAACAATAGCAAAAGTGTCATCAAGGCGATTTGTCCAAATACGCCATTTCTCATAATTTTATCGTTCGTATTCTTTTGCATAGTTTTCCTTTCTTTATGATTCATTACATGTTGTACCGCAGCACTCCAGCCCGTGTCCGCAATAGTGCGCGCCCACAGGCGGAGAATTGCATATCTTCCTTGTGGTCGCGCATCTTTGAGCAACTCAGAAAACACATAGCGCATCTCCTCGCCGAACTCTTGACGATACTCAGCAGGATAGAGCTCGAGTAGTACCTCGTATACTTGACGTGACCGATCATTCTTGCGCCTCATATTTCATATGCCATCCATTCTATGCCCAAATTCCCAAAGAGCTTCTTGCGTTTTGCCAATTCAATCGTATCGTTATAGCGATCCAACTCAGCCGAGAGAAGCCGCTTGCCTTTTTCAGTCAGACGGTAGTACTTACGCCGGGGATTGTCTCCCTCCACCTCTTCGATTAACTGCGATCCAAGCATACGCTTAATTGATCCATACAGCGTCCCTGGACCAAGCAGTACCTTTCCGCCGGAATCTCGTTCAACCTGCTTCATGATTTCATACCCATGCCGACTTTTGATAGCAAGGCTGAGTACAATGTAAAATTCTGACTGCGATAATGTTTCATTCATATGTCCATTATATCGTATGTCGATATATCGTCAAGTGATATATATTATTGCTTATATACATTATATATGATATAATTACAAAAAACCTCGGAGGGATATTGGCCGAGGTTTTTATTATTGAACCCTAAGTAAGGAAATCCTTCATTATGCGACATCGTTTTTTGATCCTGCCTATTGCAACTGTTGTGGTGACAATAGTCATTTTTATCAGTGCACTCGTCTCTCCCGTAACCAACACCAACAACCACCCAGGTAACGCTTCATTTTGGTCATGGTTGATAAGCTTATTTGAAAAAACAGAAGAACCCGAAGTACCGCCAATTCCCGAACCAACACCCACTCCTACGCCAACCCCTTCCCCTGCTCCTAGTCCATCACCTATACCAACTCCAACACCCGCCCCTACGCCAACACCGTCACCAAGCCCTACTCCCACACCCGTTCCACCTGTATCCACGAACAACTTGTCAATTCCTGCAATTGGCGTCACTGCACCACTTGTCGAATTGGGACTCACCGCCAGCAATAATATTGCCTCGCCTGCATCCAATACAGAAGTTGGTCGCTGGAAAGGTAGCGCACAGCCAGGACACCTGGGTAGTCCCGTATTTCTCACAGGACATGTCCGTGGTGTCTTTTCAAAACTCAGTAGGCTCAATAATGGCGATCTAATGACAGTAACGTATGGCGGAAAGCACTTTACCTACAAAGTCGTCCACAAAGAGACGGTCCGCCTGAGTAAACTTGATATGGCAAAACCGCTTACTGTATACGGAGGCGGACAAGAAGGCATGAACCTGATGACATGCGCCGGATCATATAATATATTTACCGGCACCTATACCAAGCGCCTAACGGTATATACAGTTCGCATATCCTAACCGTTCTCTTCGTCCTAAGGCTCTTATGGCTCGATCTGACGATTTGCAGTTAGCCTAGAGACACGAAGGCCCAGTTCTTCGCCAACTCGCTGCGACATGCGTGTATACGGAAATGAGAGGCCATAATCGATGATGAGACTTTGATCTAGGACAGTATCAATGGCACGTTGGTTTGCATCAGTGAAGTGTTCCTCGCCAACAAACTCCCACAAATCAATTTCTCCATTACGAATAGCTGTGTCAATCGCAAGATTTACCATAATCGTTCGAAAGGCCCTCTCGGTTTGTACATTATTTCGTGGCTCCGGTGGATAGACAGAGGGACGCTCGCGCAGATAGCGCATAACCTCAACGGCTAACTCTTGCGGGCTTGGATGCTCAACTTTGTGTAGGGTATTATCACGAAGATTAACATGATACAGACCCACGTATGGGTACTTTTCGTTGACAGTATAGGCATGCTCTTCTGGGAAAACACTTGTTTTGTTGCGCACATTCAATTGATACGTAGGAAATTCTTCTTCCGTATTTTGACATGTCATATCGACCCGATAGTCACTCGTCTCCCAATTCGTGGTCAGCCTTTTACTGTACGGCTCTCTCGTGTCAGGATAATCACGTGTTATCAATATTTCACGGGCATAGGCACTCAGTTCATGCGTCGAGTATTGCTCGCGCGGACGTAAAAGATTTTGAATATTGGGACGATCAGTCATTTCACGATACCAACCTTACAGTATCAGTTTTGCAATAATAAACATTTATGTCAATGTGCTAGTGAACGCCTCACTACACCATTGTATTATTTAGTAATTATGATATGATATGGACATACACAAGCCGTGTTGTACTCGACATTAAGAAGGAGCCGACAGATGACACTTGTTCCCAGAAAACAGTGCACGCTCACCACAGCCCGTGAAGCCGTCGGTCTCTCGATGGCCGCGCTGGCAAAGGCCGCCAATATCTGGGAAAGTACCGTTCGTCGGATTGAATATCACGACAACAACGGTTATCCCGTCACGACCGACGTTGCAACCAATATTTGCACCGTGCTAAAGCGAGAAATCTGCGACATCATGTGGCCCCATGGTCTCTCTGCCCGCCCAAAATGGTGTGGTCCGGATAACCCAGTCCGACATGACCGCATCGGAAAGATCTGCCCCAGATGCAACATCGAGCTCCCCCGCTCTGGTCGGTGCCAGTCTGACTCCTGCGTTGAGTAGACCCCGCGCATGAAACACCCCGCGTGTTGTTTGCGTGGGGTGTTTCTTGTCCTTCGAATACAGTAAAGTTATCACTAGAAGATGAGCCGTCGCTCGGAAATCGTTAGCTTGCTATAATGTTCTTATGAAAAGACAGCAGCTCTTGATTTTTGGCGCTACCGGCAAAGTCGGCAGGTTAACGGTACAGTACGCCCTAGCCGACGGATACAATGTCACGGCATTTGTTCACCGTCATCATGACCTGCCACAAGATCCACACCTCCGCATTGTCCACGGCGACATCCATCAACGGCACGATATCGAAAAAGTAGCAAAAGACACCGATGTGATACTGAGCGCACTAGGAAGCTGGGGCACCGCCAAAAAAGATGTCCTCGCAAGTGCCATGGCAAACATCATACCAGTCATGCAACAACACGGTATTCTGCGCATCGTCTCGCTGACCGGTGCCGAAGCACGGGCGACAGGTGATAAGCTGAGCCTCATACATCGCTTGTCCCACCTCGCCCTCGGTATTATTGCCGCCAAGGTTTTACACGATGGCGAAAAACACATTCACCTACTAGAAGGAAGCGGTCTCGAATGGCTTGTCATCAGATCCCCCATTATGACATCGGGTGATGACGAATCCTATCAACTCTCTTCTGATCGACCGCTGCCGTGGCAGACAATTGACCGCAGGGCCGTGGCACGTGCTCTCGTCGATCAGGCATCTAGCGATCTCCGGGAACGGGCATTATATATACAGTAGGAATGCGGTGCCTCGTAGTAAGCTTATTTTCGTCTATCGAGAATAGCTGCACTCATTACCGTGGCCATCGCGGCCGCACCTACCATCATCCCAATATCTCGAGCAGTTGTCATAATCCGTTCACGTCGAAGTGCGCGCTGCAAAGCTCTTTCTTCTACGATATTTGGTGGCACCGATGACAAACCAACGTTGAGATCCGAACCATTGCAATTGGCATACCACTCGCACAACTGCTGCGGCAGTGGTAATTCATCGCTTGCCTGCAATATCATCCGCTCCACTCTATGGCGAAAGTATTCCTCATCCACCCTCTCATACTTACCATCCGGTTGGAAATGTTTCATTATCTCTATCCGCTGCTCTTCGTCCCTAAGGTACAAGTGAAGAATCTCGTCAATAGCTACATCCATATCAGAAGAATCATCAATAATTGCCTCACCAACCTCACCAAACAAAACAGCCGTATGCTTCTGTAATTTCGTCAAATTCTCGACCGCTTCCACCATAGAATCTCCCCCACCTCCCAATTTGATGCGTACCGCCTTCGCATACAGCTCATCCCGCGCAATATCAAATCGCTGCACAGCTTCAGTCACTTCATCAAAATCAGTCGCTTCAACTCCGTCGTTCGGGTCAAGTTTTTCCGAGCCATCCTCATGCGTCCATTCACCTCTATCTATCATGATGAAAATTATAAGTACATTGTTATGCACTTGCAATCGTTATCATTATACATCTCTCTGTAGCGAGCCTTCTGATACCTTACCGATGATTTCATGAGCCTTGGATATCGTAATGAACGCTCGCGGATCAACAGCACGAATCGCCTTCTTAACTCGCTCCTCCTGAAACCGCGTAATCACTACGAGCATCACACCATGTGGTTCCCGGTGACGCGGATTGCTTTCCTTGACGTAGGTCACCGGCTCTTCGATTAATTCATTAATAGCGTTGCCAATATCACGTATCTGCAAACTCACTACCCACATATTACGTGATTCATTCAGCCCTTCAACGGTCACATCAATTGCTTTGTGTGCCACAAAGTACGCGATCAGCGAATACATCGCCTCATTCCAGCCAAACACAAACCCCGCCATCGTAATGATAATCGCATTGATTACCATGATTGCTTCACCAACCGAAAACACTGTCACGCGATCGATCAGCACGGCTATCGTATCAGCACCGTCGATAATACCCCCATAGCGCACCACGATACCAACACCAATGCCCACAAACATCCCTCCAAATACTGCCGCAAGGACTGGCACTTCCGTGACCCCAACATCAACGTGCTTGAGTGTCAGTATTGCCAGCGTGATGATGCCGACCAGCGAGTACACGGCAAATTTTGCACCAAATTTTCTATAGCCAAAATATACAAACGGAGCATTCAGCGCCACAAGCCAAACGCCGAGCGGCAAACCTGTGACATGCGCAATAACAATCGATGCTCCTGTTACACCACCATCAAGCAAATGATTCGGTAGTAAAAAGAACTGCAACCCAGCCGCCGTGATGAGGCTTCCAATTAAAATCAATACCGTTCGCCTTGCGTCCTCCATCCCTACATCACCCTTTCTGTTAGCGCTCGATGAATCTTAGTCTCATTGTATAACAACAGGCCTTATCTCATACTGCTGAAAAGATTAAATTATACATAAAAATTCTATGGAGCAATAATACGACGAATCGTCTCACCTATATAGGCCACAACCCCCCATTTCGCTACCTTTTCAACTAGTTGCGAAACGCTGCTTCTCAAGGCATGCCATACATACCAACGCCGAGCTGTTTTATAACCATATCTGACGACCATACTATGAAATATTTCTTCCATATCACCAAGGATGGCCGCTTGATCCTTTGGTTTTAAAGCAAACCGTAATAATAATTGCATTCGCTTGGGCGGGTCGTGCCTCACCTCGATAACACAGTTCTTTTCCCACCGATGATTCGTGATCCCCTCAAAAATATTTACCTGAATATCAATAAGGTCTTTTATGACACTTATCATTGCCTCAACAATGATAGAGATTGTATATCGGATGGCAGTTGCAAGCTCCCGCACAGTATACGAAACACTTATCGTCGCTTTCTCCAGCAAATCCACATCGATATCACCGCTTCGCCTTTTTAAAGTATTTCGAATATATATAATTACTACTCCCCCAGATATCACTGATATGAACAAGTTCAGGTAGTCCATGGCTGCAGCCCTTCATGTGCATTCATTACGAGAAATCGCGCTTCTTGAGCAGCCGTGAGCACTCTTGCACCTTGGCCGGTGAGTTCGAAATACTTCTTGGCTCTCCCACCTCGCATTTCAGTGGCTTCACCTCGAATAGTACGTACATAGCCCTTTTCTTCTAGCCTTCCAAGCGTTACATAAAGCGATCCAATACTGATCTTTCTTTTTGCCTCATTAAGTGCTTGGTGGATAGAGACCCCATAGGCATCCTTGCCTAATGACTGTACCGCCAACAGTGTCATCTCCTCGAGACCACCGATATATTTATTCTCTGACATTTGCACCCTCCATTTATACTATTTTGTAGTACTAAAAAATAGTATATGAGCATAGCCTTACCACGTCAACCTTCGTCTGTTAGTTTTAAGTTATTGATTAATATAAAAAAAGTTTTATAATATACCTAATGACACAACATGGCGAAACAACGGAGCAACGGCTGAATATTATTCAGAATAGCCCCGTCAGTACGAATATCGAAGGTAATGAGGAAGCTGTAACGTACAGTGCCAAGTTGCCATTTGTCGAGCCATTTCGGGCAGTTCACGAGGATGGTGATCCAGACAACGAGGCATTCCTCTACCTGATAGAAGTCCCGGAGGATTTGCATGGGCATGGCATAGCAACGCGGATAATGGGATCACTGGCATATCACCTGTTGAATAATGGATACGACAGACTAGTCACGTCTGTCGATTCAGAATACACTATCAAGATTTTTCGTCGGCTGTTTGGCGAGGAAAACATACGGTTTCGCGATTATTCACCCGAACCAAGGCAGGAGTACGTACTACCAATGACAGTAGACCAAGCAATTGCGTCAATTGGCGGCCGTGATCGCGGCTGGAATTTTCGGGAATATAACGACCAAAACGTGCCAGAAAAAGAATTGTTCATCAACGTCGACGTTGACCTACGCGCCTTCTCTACCAGTGGACCAGAGACACCCACTATATAACACATCGCACCGCTCCGACATGGACTGTGCAATAAAAACCTTTAGATATTTGTAACCAACTGTATTCTATGGTTTAATATATTCGTCCTAGTAATTCTACCGAGCTCTTGCCGCTCGGTATCGAGTGAGCGGAGCATGAGTAACAAGGAGCTATATGACCATGCCGATTACGGTTGCGACCGATCAGGTCGAGGTTGATTTTCCGATCCTCGTCCGATGGAGGCCGAATCAGCCTGCCTACTTGGTGATCAAACGGATCCCCGACGGCGTACTGTTCGAGCCAACCCGTCGAGGGCGAGGCACGCTGAACCGGTTCTGGAAAGTCTGGTTGCGCGATCTGCTGATGCAGGCAAAGCCAGACCACCAACTGGCGGTCCGCATCAACAAGCGCAACGTCGAGGTGAAGTCACCGCGTCCGTTGAAGGAATGGATCGATGAGGTCCGCAAGCTCGCAGCCAACGTCACGCCAATCCACAATGCACCGATCAGACGAGTCCGGGGCAACGAGCCAGGGCTGAGTGTGAAATGGGTTGTCGATCCGGGCTTTGACCTGACGGAAGCAGTGCGGGAAGTAAAGCTCCCGGCATGTGACGCCGGGTTCTGGGAACTAGAAGGCGGTCTCGTTTCGGTCAGACTGTACAGGTCGGGTACCTCCGGCCGAGGAATGCGCAAACGCACTTTCTCTACCGGCGAGATCGTTCAGCTGATCGAGCTGCAACTTGCGGTGGCATGCCGACGTCGAGAGCTCTCACACACAAACCGCAGGTAGCAACCTACACCAGGCCGCTACCGTCGGTCTACAACCAACAAGACAGAGCACCATCTGTCCTTACACCCTCGGAAGGAACTGTTATATGACAGGCCCTCACCCGAGGGTGCTGTCATAACAAATCATTCGTATTTGAAATCATAATTACTATAAACTAAAGCGATGAGACCACACTGCTGCCGGGTTGCGACAGCAGTGTGGCACGCGCGACATAGCCGCGCGTTAGTCAAAGATCGCCTTCTCACCTACATGTAGTTGTGATGTCACGACCACAGAAGTCGTGGTCGAGAACGTGATATCGCCACATACCTGCGCGGCAATACCAAAACTGCTCGAGTGCCGAAGAAACGCATCGACCTGGTCGGCCGGTATGACAACCAGCATACCTTGTCCGCCATTCCAGGTGCGATAGAACTGGTCGTCTGGTACGTCCATCCAGCGTGCGCACTTTTGCATGATCTCTGGCGGTTCGTAGAGATCGTACAGCACTGCCGACAAACCAGTTGGTCGTAACAGTTCAGCGAACTTCCCCATGCCTCCACCTGTGATGTGCGCAATTAAGCGCAAATCAAACAGCGGCTCCAGATCCGTGTTGTACCACCCATGGGCCGTGGTCAGCATTTTGTCGTACAGCACAGAAGGCTCGGCAGCTAACAGCAAATCGCGATGTGCTCGCTTGCTTGCCTGGTAGTCCAAACCATGCTGACGAAGGAATGCTTTGCGAACCAGGCTGATGCCATTGCTGCGAAACCCGTCTTCCCGAAGGGCGATAACAACGTCGCCTACCCGCACCCGGTCACCGTAGATCAGTTTGTCCGGATGACAGATACCGAATGCCACAGCTTCCCAGTCGAACGGTGCGTACGGATGCTTGCTATCGGTTCCAACAAAGTCCCCCTTTTCGGCGGTCTCACCCTTATGGATGACCATGTCGATTTCGTTGCCTGCGGCGATTAACTCCTCGAGCGTGCGAGTGAATAGTTGAAACCGAGAGGTACCGGGATCATCCAGCGAGCGAACACTGAGGATATTCCAAAATACCGCCGGCAGACCTCCATACCGAGTGATGTCACCCGCGGTCATTGCCACCAGATCGCGTGCCGCCTTTGGGTGATGGATCAGCGCGTCATACAGACCAACTTTGGTCCCAACGCCATCTGGTCCCGCATCGAAGTAGAAGCCACGACCTTCTTCAACCTTGAACGGTCGGGGCCCCCGAAAGTTGCCTTTCGAAAAGTTGTGTACAGTGACAAACTTGCAGTTCTCGTAGGTGGACTGACAGAGTCGACCAGCGATCTCAGAGAAATCGTCGCCAGCCTGAATATTGACACCCGCTTGGGCGTACAGATCGGACATGAGTGTCCCTTTCTGTGTAGTGGTGAAAAGATCAACCCTCGACAGCCATTATACCTCTCTCGTTGCTACTTTGACAGAGCAGACATGACTAATGATTTGCACTTATGCTAACTTAGGCGTACGATGGATCTATGACACTCGAGTCGAGTACGCGACCGGGTTACAACGACCGATCGCAAGCGTCAGAAACAACGCAACACGACATCTCCCCCGAGATAAAAGACCGTGCGGAAGTGATCGCTGATGTTCTTCACCAAATTACCGACCTAGCCATATCCAAACCCCACCCGCTCACTATCCCTGAAGGTGTTGGTACTATCGATAACTATAACAAGACGAAGCTCTTCACACCTACCAAACATATGCTTGGTAAGAATATTCAGGTAGGTCGCTTCCCCGACGCAATATTAGTGCAATCGGCCCTGCGTAGGCATCGCAGCAAAGTGCCGGATACGTTCGATAGCCTCATGATTCCAACCGATCAAGATAACCCGAGGAAACCAGAATACTATAGAAAAATATTAGGAACTGAAGAAGGTCCACGATCAAGTGATGGCGCAGCTACCGACCAGGAGCCGCAGTTATACGATGAGCATCTAGTTGGCATTGAGGCGATGGCAGCTGTCGGACATGTAGTGTTCGATTTGTGCCGTATGGAAGCATTCGTCGAAACCCAAAAAGCCAACAAATGGGATCGAAGGTTCTGGGATACGCAGATAGCTGGCGCACTGAAGTCACAACAAACGAACTAACCGTTCCTTATGACCACGTACTGATTTAATTAGATGGTGCGGCTATCGTAGGCCCAGTGCAGTAATGCCTGTCGTTGAGCTGGACGACATGATTCGTCACCAGGCGAACATGCTGCCTTTATTTGTCCAACATGCCGTCGCATTGCCTTCCAGCGTTTCATCTGTCGTGTGTCATCATCGCTGCGACGGCCTAGGTAATACCGACAATACCATTGAAACCATCCGCGCGGATCTTGCTCATGTATCCAACCTTTGCGCTGCCATTCTTGGCGCGATTGGCTAGCATCGACACCAAAATAATTTAACGATGGATCATGCGTATCACTCATTTTTGCGTTAACAAACCAGCTTGCCGGAAATTCATCGTGTTCGCCCTGGAAATAATGCCCGCCAAATACACCCAACTCTAGCATCTGTTGCGGAGTGAGGTCCGGTGTAAATGCTGGATCAAAATGCTTGCCAACCGACTGATCAAGCGTATAGCCATAGATTTGCAGAGAATCACGAACATGAATGACTTTTGCCATAATACATATTGTACGGTACGTTTACGCTGTGACACAGTGTTATGCTAAATATTTTTTTACTTTACTATGTATAGTAAATTGGCTATACTAGTCAAAGATAATTTAAGACAATGTGGAGGAAATAATGAAGATAGCAGTTGTTATTGGCAGTACACGCGAAGGACGTCAGACCGATCGATTAGCAAAATGGATCGCAAAAAACATCGAGCACAAAGCCGATGTAGAGTTACTTGATCTGCGCGATTATCCAATGCCGTTTCTAAATGAAGCAATTAGTCCACGGTACAATCCTGAACGAAAAACCGATGCCGAGACAAAAAAATGGCTAGAGAAAGTAGCTGAATTTGATGGATACTTTTTTGTGACACCAGAATACAACCGATCGACGTCGGCCGTACTAAAAAATGCTATTGATGTCCTCGCCTATGAAATCGAGGACAAGCCGGTCGCCCTGGCGGCACATGGCGTGAGTGGCGGCGCACAAGCAATCGCCAGCCTACGTATGGCTCTACCCGGTGTCGGTGCTATTACGATCCCCCAAGCCCTATTCTTTAGTGAAATGGTCGCAAAAGCTTTTGATGATAATGACGAACTCAAGCCAGAACTACGTGATAATCCATACGGCCCCCAGGCGCAGCTAAACGCAGTAATCGAGAAACTCGTTTGGTATACGCAGAAGCTACAAAAATAGACTTTGCGCTATTTTTGCCGAGGGTTTTCTGGAACAACAACCCAGAGAATAATGTACGGAATCAGACCGGGTAGTCCACCAGGCAATAGAAGTAATACCGCTATCAGTCGGACAACCGTCGGGTCAATATTGAAGTATTCACCAATACCTCCACATACTCCGCCAATTTTACGATCTTTACGTGAACGATAGAGTCTCTTTGGTTCTTTTGTCATAGCTCTTATTATAAGTGATTATTTTGTGATTTCCAGATGATATTTTGCTGCGACTTGCTGCATATTGATGCCATTTACCAAATTCGCAAATCCTTGTTGGCGCAATATATGCGACGAAACATTGGATCGGCTGCCCGATACGCAGTACAAGATAATTTCGGTATCTTTTTCGATTTCTGCTAGCTGGGGCGCACCGTTCATAATAGTTGCCGGTGGTATATTCAGAGCACCTTCAATATGCCCTGTCGCATATTCGGCCGGCTCTCGAACGTCGACGATAATTCTTTTCATGTCCTTAAAATCCTTTGTCGTATTCTTTTAGCATATAGTTCGTCTTTTCATCTGGAGTAAAGTGCATCATACGCTCGTTAAGATTACTCATAATCCAAACTGAACCGATAATAATAATCATCAAAATTGCGGCCATAAACAAGAACGAGAGTTGCTTGAGACGCGGCCCAACTTCCTCACCCAAGTGCAAAAAGTATGTCAGCTGCACCGCTAACTGAGTCACCGCTAATAAACCAAGGAGGGCTAGCGCCCACTGATGCTCGGGATAGTAGACAGCAATAACGTACGCGACTATTGTGAGCGCCAGCGACAAACAAAAGCCTATAATATACCGCACCGGACTCATGTTACTACCTCCATCAAGTACACAACCGTAAAGACGAATATCCAAATAAGGTCAAGGAAGTGCCAAAACAGGCCAAAAAGTGTCAGCTGTCGGGTTAATTTATCCGTAATCCCACGGCGGATAAATGTCGCGAACAAAATCGCTAGCCATAGCAAGCCAATAAACACGTGCGCACCATGCGTGCCAACCAGCGTAAAGAATGCTGACAAAAAGCCACTCGCCTGCGGTCCATAACCCTCGCCGATCAGCTTTGCAAATTCACTGATTTCAATGACAAGAAAGGCCGCCCCCAACATGAACGTGAGACTAAGTGTCACGAGAAGCTGTCGCATGTTTTTTGTCGCGAGCGCGACGAGCGCCAAACCGCATGCCAGACTACTAGTAAGCAGGATGATTGTTTCGGCCAGTACTAATGGCATCTCAAAAATATCAATCCCACTTGGACCGCCCGCCGTCGCATCGCGCATAACGACATAGGTCGCAAACAAACTCGCAAACAGCAAACAATCCGTCATGAGATACAGCCAGAAACCAATAGATGTTCGCTTCAATAATTGTTTTTGTTCAGTAGCTGCCTCACTCATGATCGATGTCCCCACAGTTTATTCTCGATAGTTGCAACTCGCTCCGCTGGAATCGTTCGCTCGATATCTTCACGCATACCGACACAGATGATCAGCACGATCAGCACAACAAACGCAATCACAGCCAGCCACCAAACATGCCAAATCACAGCAAATCCCACGAGAAATGCCGCGCCCGCAATCAACACACCAAACCCACTATTCTTTGGCATTGTAATATCATGGTATGCCGCCGAGCGATGTTTTCCTGATTGCTTAAATGCCCAAAATGCATCACGTTCATGTACTTCATCAAGCGTTGCAAAGTTATACTCAGCAATTGGCGTCGATATTGCCCATTCGAGCGTTCGAGCATCCCATGGGTCCGGTCCCACAGCTAGTTCCTTGCGTTTCCATATACTATATGCCAATTGCAGTACCTGGAAAAACACACCAAGGAGAATAATCGCAACACCCACGCCTGCCACAATAAAGAGCCCTTGCCATCCAAGTGACGCGTCATAACTATCAAGCCGACGAACAGCACCCATTAACCCGAGAATGTACAGCGGGCCAAACGCCAGAATAAAACCGACGAGCCAGCTCCAAAACGCAGCGATACCCAGTCCTTCGTGTAAACGAAAACCAGTAAACTTTGGCCACCAATACGCAAGTGCCGCAAACGCACCAAACAGCACACCGCCAATAATCATATTATGAAAATGCGCGACAAGGAACAGGCTGTTATGCACTTGAAAATCAATTCCCGGCACCGCCATTAATACACCAGTCACACCGCCAATGGTGAACGTCGTAATAAAGCCCATAAACCACAACATCGGCGTCTTAAAGCTGATTCTCCCGCGAAACATCGTAAACAGCCAATTAAAGACCTTTACTCCTGTTGGTACCGCTATGATCATCGTCATGATGCCAAAGAATGCATTCACATTAGCACCGGCGCCCATCGTAAAGAAATGGTGTAACCACACAGTGAACGATAGCAATGTGATCGCCATAATCGCGATAACCATGCTGGTATAACCAAATAATCGCTTTCGACTAAAGGTCGACACTACTTCTGAAAACACACCAAAGGCTGGGAGTATCAGGATATATACCTCTGGATGCCCCCATGCCCATATCAAATTGACATACATCATCGGGTTGCCACCCATATCAGACGTAAAGAAATGCGTGCCGATTGTCCGGTCGAGTGTCAGCATGCCGAGCGTCCCGGTCAGGATTGGAAACGCAAAGACGACTAAGATCATACT
>DCYK01000029.1:0-16899 GCA_002331045.1 Candidatus Saccharibacteria bacterium UBA2112 | reverse complement strand
CGCATCGTAAATATCGTAACCAAGAAATTAACCCCAGACAGCAGGCTCCCAATGCCTGAAATCTGTAGTGCCCATATCCAATAGTCCACTCCCGTTCCCGGACTATACTCGAGTGTACTGAGCGGAGGATATGCAAGCCAACCCGCCGTCGAAAACTCTCCGATCGCCAAGCTGACGTTCATCAGCGCCATACCAGCAAAGAACAGCCAAAAGCTAATAGAATTTAACAAAGGGAACGCGACGTCACGAGCGCCAATTTGAAGAGGCACGATCAAATTAATCAGCCCGAAGATAACGCCCATTGCAACAAAGAAAATCATGATCGTACCGTGAGCCGAAAATACTTGCTGGAACATATCGGCACCAATCGGACCATCGGCACCTGTTGCAAATAACGCTTGTTGAGCCCGAAGCATGAGTACATCCGCTAGACCGCGAAGAAGCATAACACCCGAAACAATTAAATACATGATACCGATTTTTTTGGGATCAAGCGACGTTAGCCATGTCTTCCATAGCCAGCTCCAGCGACGCGTGAACGTCAAGAGTCCAATAATAAATAGCACCCCAAGCACTCCGCCGGCTGCACCGCCCATTGTGACAATATTACTCGGTAGTGCATCCAGGCTCAGCCGGCCCAGCCAAAAACCCCAATCAATGGTCATGATTACCCTCTCTGCCTGTCATCTCATCTCCATGATGCATATACTTATTCATCACTGTAGCATACAAACTATCGTCATGCAGGTGGTAGTATTGCGGTTTATCTCCGGCACTTGGGCGAGATAGTTTTTCATAGACGCTACTGTCCATATGATCATGCGCATTGTCATTCCGCACGTCTGATGCCCATTCTTCAAATGCCTGCCTATTCGGAACTGTTTCGGCGTTAAAATGCATCTTGGCATATCCTTCGCCACTAATATTACTGTTACTCCCCCGATACACGCCCGGTTCGTCTGCAATGAGACTTAGTCGCGCCGTCATGCCATTCATGGCGTAGGTCTGCGTACCAAGATTAGGGATCCACATAGCGCTCATTGGGCCGTCGCCAGTAATCTCGAAATCTACCGGTATACCGACCGGCATCTTGAGTACATTGAGTGATGCCACATCATACTCTGGATAGAGAAACAACCATTTCCATTGCATAGCAATGACTTGCACCTTGATTGGTTTTTCATCGTGCACTAATGGTTTATAGGGATCCAGCTGATGCGTCGTGACCCACGTCACAACACTCAAGATACCAATGATCAGAATTGGAATCCCCCACCACACGCTTTCAATCCACTTATTGCTATCATCATCTGGCGTATATTTACCTTTTGGATTACCCTCACGATAGCGCCAGGCAAAGACGCCAATCATAATAAATACCGGTACTACGACTATCGCGCTCAGCACTAACGTGAATAGTAAAAGGTCTTTTTGAGCCGCAGCGACGGCACCCTGTGGATTCAGTACCGCAACGTTCGTGCCTTCCATAATTTTTACAATCGAGACTACTGCAATAACAGCTATGAATAATAGCCCGAGTACACCGAGCCATCCTCTCCTAGATTTACCGCGTTTTCTCTGTATCATGCTTGTGGTTCTATCATACCATGTACCTTCACTGTCAGATATATACTTGTAGAATAAGCACTGCTCGAGGATAATACAGTACATGGCTATTGATATGACAACACGCCAAGCCGTCCAGCATACACTCCATTGCTTGCTCGGCTGTGGCATCGGTGAGGTACTAGGTATGACTATCGGGACACTTGCCGGCTGGGAGGCACTACCTAAAGTGCTGCTTGCAATCGCCCTTGCTTTTGTTTTTGGCTATACGCTTACCTACATTGGTGTGCGTAAACATACTCAGTCCAGATCCGCTGCCATTCGCACGACACTGGCAACCGATACAGTATCAATCACAACCATGGAGATCGTTGCCAATACTATGGAGGTTATTATCCCGGGTGCGTTAATGGCGACTGTTACGAGTATTCAGTTTTGGGCGAGTCTCGCACTCTCTATGAGCGTCGCGTTCATCATCACCGTTCCCGTTAATCGCTTTATGATCAAGCGCAACCCTGACGTACATGCACATCATTCACATTGAGTTCTTTTGAAATAATCGCGTCTGTAACTCTAGATAATTGTCGCCTTGAGTTTTGTGTTCATGTCACTCGCAAAATCATTCATAATCGCCGTCACCTCATCACCCGACAATGTCTTTTTGGCCGAGGTAAACTGCAAACGAAAAGTCATATTCTTTGTACTGCCCTGTTCAGGTTGATAAATACCAAGCGGCATAAGGGTCACTTTGACATCTAGTTTTGCGACATGATCAGTGATTGCTTTTTCGGTTTCAGCATAGGAAAGTCCCCGGTCTACCTGTAGCGTTACATCGCGTTCGGCGCTCGGGAATTTACTGAGTGGCGTATAAGAGGATTGTGTATCGCTTACCATCGCAAGCAAGGTGTCGAAGTTAAATTCGAACCCAGCCGAAACATCTGGCAACTTAAACGCACGACGAGCTGATACTCTGAATTCACCAACGACACCGATAGGTTCGCCATCGACACGTACAAGCGCACTCCGCTTTGGTTCAAAAAGAACATGCTCATTCAACGGTTCATAGGTAAACTCAATCCCTAGCGATGAAGCCATAAAATGTGTGATTGCTTTTGCTTGGTAAAAGTCACCGTTTGCCAACGCAAGTGATAACAATTGTCCCTCAAGCGGTACACCATCCTCATCAACAAAATTATCACCGTCCTCATCAAAACTGTGAGTCTTACCGATTTCAAATAGTGCAAAATGCTCATAACCCGCGCGAACATTCATGTGGACTTTATCCAACAAGCTCGGCAGCACCGTCATGCGATAGTAGTGTAGATCCGGGCTCAGTGCATTTGAAAGTTGAAATGCATGACGAGGATCTTGACCAGCTTTTTCCAGCAAATTGCGGTGTACAAAGCTGTACGTCAATACCTCGTTTGCTCCTGCACGAGACAAGATCGCGCGCAGCTTATCTTTCAAGGCACGTTCTGGCTTTACGATTGCAGGTATTACCGTCCGTCGCGGTAAATCTTGCGGTAGTTTATCAAAACCATACAAACGCCCAACTTCCTCGACAATATCCTCTGCTATTTCGATATCAGTCCGCCAATATGGTGCAATATAATTCAGATCGTCATGAGTAATCTCAACATTCGATAGCAATGTCGCAATCTCTTTGTCTGTAAGCCGTAATCCCAAACGCTGGTTAATAAAATTATCGCTCACCGACAAAGGTGCGTGCACAGTACGCTCGCTAAAGGTTTGAAGACTTTGTTCATCAATTACCTTGCTGCTCGGTTCACCACCCGCAACCGTCATGACTGATTTCATAAGTTCCAACAATACGCGATCGTTTTGTAGTGGCGACTGACCTTTCGTAAACCGTGTCACAGCATCAGTGAACAAACCATGGTGCATACTAGTGCGACGAATCGTGTACATATCAAAATGAGCGCATTCCAGAATAATATTTTTCGTCTGATTCGATACCTCGGTCTCGCGACCGCCCATAACACCGCCAAGACCAATTGGTTTCTCGCCGTCAGTAATCACAATATCGGTATCGTTCAGTGCTTCGACTTTACCATTCAGCAGTGCAACGGTCTCACCCTTTTTCGCCAGGCGAACACCCAGTCTACTCGTACCCACCTTGTCATAATCATACGCATGTACTGGTTGCGCCGTTTGTAGCATCACGTAGTTCGTTACATCAACGATATTATTAATCGGTTTACCACCAAGCCGCACAAGTTCGCAGCGTAGCCACAGAGGGCTTGGTTTCACCGTCACATCCTTTACCGTCACCGCCATAAAGCGCTGCACTTTGTCAGGTATATCATTCACGACTTCAAGCTCTAGCCCATCACCATTTTCAAACTGCGGATCATCTACGTACCTGGAAGGAGTCGTAAACGACTGGCCTAAAATGCCAGCAATCTCACGAGCAACACCTAGCTGACCGAAACAATCAGGTCGATGTGTAAACATCTTGTTTTCGATATCTATTATCGTGTCATCCAGGCCAAAGGTTTGGGCAAAGTTCGCACCTGGCACGATAGCGACACTACCTGATGTTACCTCTTCGGGACTGACCTCTAGGATGCCGTCGTGATCATCGCCCAAGGCTAACTCACGCGGGCTGGCTAGCATGCCGTTTGACACGACGCCACGGAGCGGTTTGGCACTCAAGACGAACGGCTCATCGTCCTCTGCCGTCGACGGAACAGTGGCGCCAGGCGGCAGCCACACCGCCAACATACCGACACGAACATTTGGCGCACCACACACGACCTGCACTCTACCATCCTCATCACGCTCAACATCTTTCGTGACACCGCCATCATCAATTTTTGTCACGTTCAGATGATCCGTGCCTTCCAGCGGTGCACATGTCACGATACGGACAATGACCGCATCGTGATATTTTGCGCCTAGATCGATAATCTCTTCAACTCCACCAAGCTGCTGATTAATACGACTCACCAATTCGTCAACTGGTGGCAAATCAAAATCAACGTACTGCTTGATAGTATTCAGACTCACTTTCATCGCTCTACTCCATTTCCTGCATCATAAAACCTATAAAAGCGATTATCGGATGATCTTTGCTGGTCAGTTTTACCAATTGGCGCGCCATATACGGGCGAATGGGTATCTTTATCGCTAAACATATCACCAATTTTCTGCAAAATATCCTGCGTTTGTTCATCATCAAGTCGTGTTGCTTGTGATTGAATATACACTGCCTGCAATTCCTCAAAGCCTGGTCGTGACTGCGGATCATACACGCTCATAGACACTCGTCCGTCTCGTTCGATATTCTGGCTATGGGTAGCGGTGGGATCCGAACGCCAATACACTAGACCGTCGTGGTAGCCAAACTTCACTGGTGTCGCCCATGGACTACCATCCTCACTAACCGTTGCCAGTGTCATGTAGTCATTGCGCTCTAGTGTTTTGATGTCATCGTTCATACTAAAACTGCCTCAAAAAGTCTAACTTTGCTGATTGGAAATAGCGAACATCCTCGATGCCATGCTTCATCATAACAAGTCGATCAACACCTCCACCCCAAGCAAATCCCGTATAGACTTCTGGATCAATACCAGCCATCTTTAATACATTTGGATGAATCATGCCACAGCCAAGTATTTCAATCCAGCCACTCTGCGAACAGACAGCACAGCCTCCACCTTCGCAAAATGGGCAACTCATCGAAAATTCAAATGACGGTTCGGTAAACGGAAAATAAAATGGATTGACACGGACGTCCAAGGATTTTTGATAGTAGCTTTCCAGAAACGTTTTGAGCGTTGCCACCAGCATACCTGCATGAATATTTTTATCAACGTAAATGCCTTCGTGCTGATAAAAGGTATGCTCGTGGCGCGGGTCCAAATCTTCGTTTCGAAAAACACGATCGATCGAAGCTGCAGCGATCGGCTGGCCGGCTTCAAGCTGTGGTTTTAACTCGCGCATAATGCGGTTTTGCATCGTACTGGTATGGGCAGGAGCGATGAGCGGCTCGCCATCTTTGTCTGTCTGAACTGTCATAAACGTATCAAAATCGTCCCGCGCTGGATGGCCGGCTGGAAAATTTAGCGATTCAAACATGTGATACTGATCATCAATTTCGCGAGACTCGAACACCATAAAGCCCATGCGTTGCAAAATATCGCTCATCACCTGTATCTCACGACTAATCGGATGAACCGTACCGTTTTCAGTCGGCAAAAGTGATGGCCTATCGCTATTCACATCAAACGGGGCCGTTACGTCAATCGGTGTCACATCACGATCAAGCAATTCGGCCTGACGCTGTTCAATCGCTACCTGAAGTGACTTTTTCAGTTGATTAAGAGCACGGCCCGCGTCAGCACGTTGTTCAGGCGGTAATGTCTTTAACCCATCCGCAAGTGCGCGAAGTTCCGGTGCCCGCAGGACCTCATGCGGCTGTTCGCTGTCGTGAATACGCGCGAGCAGTTCTTGTTGGACCGTGTCAGTATTCGCCATTTCCTTTCATTATAGAGGAACCGACGCCTAATTGCCAGATGCCACAACGAACCAAACAAGAGCTCCGACACCAACAATAGTGATGAGTATCCATACCCATGCGAGGCTCGTTGTTTGTTTGGTGTCTTTTGTATAAGCGGCATCCTCAACACCATCCGGCAGATCGGCAGGATTTGGATTCTTTTTTTTCGCTTTATCGCTCAGCTCTTTTGCGATACGCTTTTGCAGCTCGCTGCGGTTTTCGGTTTGTTTAACGATAATCCCCATTGCTTTTATTATACTCACTCATTATCGGAATTGCTAAAAAAACAGTAAAACTCGACATACCGAGTGGTTATGGTATACTAGCATCATAATTTCTATTAAGGAGGGAATTCCACATGGCGACACGAAAAGCCGGCTCGGCTGCCAAAAAGACCACCCGGTCAAAAAGCCAACCCACAAAAACAACCGTAACAACTGTCAAGACAGAAACAGCAAGTGCATCATCAGCACCAACCTCAAAGTTACGCATGCTCAATAGTGATCTTTCTTCATCATTTATTGGCGAATTCATTGGTGCGTTTGCACTTGTCAGCGCGTTCTTACTCATCAGGGGCGGCGACCCGCTCGTTATGGGCTTCGTTCTTGTTGCCCTCGTCTTGATGGTCGGTACATTGTCTGGCGCGCATCTTAACCCACTCATCACTGTTGGTGCATGGGTCACTCGTCGGCTCGATCACCTACGCACCGTCGGATATCTCGCAGCCCAGCTGCTTGGTGCAGGCGCGGCATTCGTACTTCTATCAACGTATCTAAACGGTGCACCCGTCGAAGCAGGTGCGGTCACTCAGCCGCTCCGTGAGGTCTTTAGCCTCGTACCGCTCGCAGAAGAAACCAAATGGTACATCTTTGCAGCAGAAGTACTCGGTGCTAGCATTTTTGCCTTCGCATTTGCTAGTGTTTACCGCGCAACAACAGACCGTGTCACTCGTGCGCTCACCATCGGTTTCGGTTTCTTTGTCGCCGCATTTATTGCCGGCATCGTTGCCAGCTATGTTGGTGGACAAGTAGCAATCAACCCTGCAATTGCCTTGGCTGCTTCAGCAGTTGACTGGACTGACATTGACTGGTTTGCGGTTGTTACGTACCTTGGCGCCCCACTTGTCGGTGGTGTCATCGGCTTTGCTCTCCGTGACGTCGTTGAAACCAAATAGTAACAACACTCGTATTAAAAACAATCCCATTTTCATGGGATTGTTTTTTATTCCAGCTCGTTGTTAATTCAGACTTCATAGCGACCTGACGCCTATTACTAGGTAGCACACGGCTGGATCACTTACCCTGAATTGCCGCGTCATACCCGCGCTTCTTTATTAACTCATCTCGCATAACTACTCGTCATCTGCGGTCGGCTTATCAAGTAGTAAGGGCTCTACACTCTTTTCTCGGTTGGCAATTTTGATAATATCTTTATCGACTTTTCCAAGCTCTCTATGTGCACTATTGAAATGACTGACGGTTGTCCCAAGTGAATTACCTAGCTTCTGCATAAATGTCTCGAACCTGCCAATATGTTGACCAAGCTTGCCGACCCGTACCTGGATATCCTTGGCTTGTTCTTCAATCTGCAGACTTCGAAGTCCTTGTAATACCGTCTGCAAATACGCCATAAAACTCGTTGGACTGACAATAATAACTCGCTTATCACGAAAAGCATACTCGATAAGATCTTTACTGCTCACCCCGACATTATTAATTAACAAATCATAGTACAGTGACTCACTCGGTATAAACATAAAGGCAAAATCCATTGTCTTTTCGCTGGGGCGAATATACTCTGCCGTTTCGTCAATACGGCCCTTCAAATCAGCTCTCACCTTTGCTAGCAAGCGATCACGTTCGGTCTTATCCTTGGCATCGACCATACGATTATAGTTTTCCAGGCTAAACTTGCTGTCAATTGGTAAAATCTGCCCTTTTTCCAAGAAAATCACCGCGTCGACAATTTTACCGTCAGCAAACTTGTACTGCATCTGATACTGCTTTGGAGGCAGTACATTTTCCATGACACTTTCTAAATAAAACTCGCCGAATACACCTCGCTGCTTGGGATTCTGCAAAACATTTTGTAGTGTTTTCAGCTCGGTCGCAACATCCACCACACGTCGATTCGTTTCGTCCAATTTTGCGAGTCGTTGCGTTACGTCTGCAACCAGCTTGGCACTCTCAGTCAACTGCTTTTGCACCGATTGCTGGACAGATAAATTATTACGTTCCAATTTGTCGCCCATGCTGTCTTGCAGTTTGGTAATTGACCTATTCAGCTCTGTCACATCACTCTTGATAAGATCTACCGAGGAGCCTCCTCGCTGAATCTCCCGCAAGCGTGACAACAACTGCAGAACAATACCACCAAAAATCACTATAACAATCAGCAATATGGCCCCGAACACTATATTATCCATATGTTTATTATAGCACCGACAGTAACCTGATCAGAACGACCGTAGGAATAACAGCCAAGAGTACAATGACAAGTGAGCGTGGTCGGACTAACCAGGCAAATAATACATATAATATTGCATAGAGTGCTCCGTACCATGCGATCGCTTCGTACCATTGCAGACCATCTGTCCACACGGCTAATTGCCACAGACAAATAAGTGCCGCCACAACGACAATTATCGGCCGGTATACGCCAAGTTTTACAAGTCCCAGTAACCCAACTACACCCGCAACAACCGTGCCAATAATAGATGCCAAGTCAGCAGTCATTTCTTCGCAGGTCACACCCGTTGCCTCGCCACACGATAATGCCGACAGCACAACATCCTGCATAAAGAGCGTCACTAGCCACGCTACAATACCCGTTACTAGGCCGAGTATCGCCACACGTATGAGTTGCTGCGGCTGCAGCTCGATGATGCCGCC
Organism: Candidatus Saccharibacteria bacterium UBA2112; assembly: GCA_002331045.1. GTDB lineage: Bacteria > Patescibacteriota > Saccharimonadia > Saccharimonadales > Saccharimonadaceae > UBA2112. The sequence goes on along the minus strand of DCYK01000029.1, from coordinate 7,920 downwards.
CCAACGAGACGCGACAACTGTTGAATCATCCTCGGTTGCCATAATTATCCTCATTTTAGCATGGGGATAATCACACTCAAAGCATAGGCTATTTCCTCGGCCAAGCGTTATTTAACCCGAGTTGATCGGGTGCGCGGTGCCGTAAAATACCATATCGAGCCAATGAGCGCCGCAATCACTCCACCAATAACATCCAGTGGTGTGTGTACCAGTGCCGCTACACGACCGATACCGACTACAATGACCAGGATGAGTAAAATACCCGCAACCACACGAGCACGCGTTTCAAACCACACGGCCAAAAAAATTGCTGTTACGAATAAAGCATGGTCAGAGGGAAAGCCTGGATTATCCAAGAAAGCTGCGCCAGGCGCCACGCCAAGCAATTCAAATGGTCGTTCGGTTGCCGGTTGATACACCGTCGCTAGCAATTTCGCCACCAAGAAGGCTGTTAGTCCTGCCATCAAGATACGACTATAGGCAGCGTATTTCTCTTTGTTTGGGATTTTTGTCACCAACACATAGATCGCTACCGCCACAACAAGCAGTACTGTTCCATCAGCAATAAATTGTATAAAAGCATTCACTACAAATAGTATACGCCCGACATCCATTTCATGCTACAGTGGTTATGTATATACGTTAACCAAAGAGAGTACCGTGAATAATCGTATTATTGTCATCATTTCGGGCGTCGCGTTGATCATTATTGGCGTTATTGCTGCCATCGTCAATTTAACAGACCCAAGAAACCAACAGGCAAACCAGACGGGCTCAAACGACAGTACTAACGCTTTTTTGCAGATAGACGCCTGTGACATCTTAACCAAAAAAGTTGTTGTCGATCATTTTGGCGGAACAGTATCGGGTACAACACCAGTCAAAGCCGGTAATTCGAATAGTAATCTGTTCGTCACCACCTGTAGCCTGACTGCGCAATCCGGTACCGGCCCCGACAAGGTGACGAAAGGTACGGCGCTACTCCTCGCACGAATCGCCAAAAATGATATCGGCGCCGGTAATAATCAGCAAGAATTCGAGGTCAATAAACCGCCGGAAGCAGTTGATGTCGACGAGCTCGGTGATCGTGCTTATTATGTACCAAGCTTCAACCAACTCAATATCATGAACGGAAATAATTGGTATATTTTGTCGAGCTACAAAACAAGTGTATTAGACGGCACACTTGAGGAAAATCAAGCCTTGGCACAAAAATTGAGGTTTCAGTAAGTAATAGCCAAAAAACTCCCCGTATAGAGGAGTTTTTCATTGATAACAAGAAAGCTGGCTAGGCGCCAAGATTCGTCAACACATAATAGACAACGATACCGGGCCATACCAACGCTTCAATAAATGCATAAATAACGTCGCCAATATGTTTCGCCCCCTCCAAAAAGTAAACGACCGCACCGACATACGCAACAAAACCAACGAAGCTCAACGTGCTATTATCCGTGACGACCTTGATCTTATCTTTTTTTGCCATAATAGGTTCTCCTTATTTACTGTTTCATTGTAGCATAAGCATTGTCATATCTCAGCTCGAATTCAGGTGATAGAGTTATAGTTGTTTATGTACACCCAAAGCAAAAGAATAGGAGGTATACATGAATGACACGATGACGGCAACAACGATAACCCAGCAGTTGCATACCGGCACAAAAATGCCCGCTATTGGTTTAGGAACATGGCAAATACGCGGCAGCGTTCGCCAAGCAGTCGAAGCGGCAATCGCTGCCGGTTACCGAATGATCGACACTTCAGGTGACTACGGCAGTCAGCCGGGCATTGGCGAGGCACTTATTTCTAATGGTATCCCTCGAGAAGACGTTTTCATCGTTAGCAAAATAGAAGAGCACGATGATGCCTACGAAGCAACAATGAAGAATCTTGCTGAACTACAGCTCGATTATGTTGACTTGATGCTCATTCATCGGCCGGCAGAAACTGACGAGATGAATGAGGCTCTGTGGCGAGGACTTATAACGGCATGTCACGAAGGCAAGATTCGGGACATTGGTGTCAGTAACTTTTCAGAAGCGCAGATACAATCGCTGATCGATAGAACTGGTGTTAAGCCAGTCGTAAACCAGATCGAATGGAGTCCGTTCGGGTGGGATAGTGCCATGGATACTTACTGCGCCGAAAAAGGGATTATTATCCAATCGTACAGTCCCCTCACTCGCGCCGAACGATTACACGACAGTATGATAATGGGGATTGCAGATATTTACCACAAAACACCGTCACAGATATTGTTGCGCTGGAATGTTCAACATGGATGGGTTCCCCTGCCAAAGTCCGATAATCCTGCTCACATACGCGAAAATATCGACATCTTTGACTTTAAGCTCGACAAAAAAGACATGGTAGCAATCGATGCGATGAACGAAAGCTTCTCTGCTCTTGCCGAGCAACCAATATACCAATTGAATCGAAGGGAGGAAACCCACATGAGGTATCGTCAATTGATTAAAGCAGTACAGCAGTATTCCGGATTTTCGGATGCAGAATCAAAAGACGCGCTCGAGGGAGCTGTCGCAACTATTGCTATTCACCTGACTGAGGGTGAGCGGAAAGATTTTGCCAGTCAGCTCCCCCGTGAATTGCAGGATCTTGCACTTGCCGTATACCCTAGCGAGGAAAACAGCAACCAAGACTTATTCGAGCAGTTCATAGAGGTACAAGCTGTCGATGAATCCCGCGCCAAAAAGCAACTGTTATCAGCATGGCGGGCCCTCAAAGACGCGCTCAGTCCGGGTCAGATCGACCATATACGCGGACAGCTTTCGGATCGCACTGCCAAGTTCCTTCACTAATCCAATCTAATGAAACACTCTTGGCGAGTATCGCCACCATAGCCAGTGCCCAAGCCCATTGATCCACAATCTGTTCCAGGGGCATAGACGCTATACAGGCGAATATCACTGTCGGAAAGCCATCGGAGAAGCGGCCCAACGACATTGCCGTATACATACTTTGCTGAATCTCTTGGCGGTGTACCAACTTTTGATAATTCCGCTAACAGTATTGTGCCCGTCGACTCAGCAACTTGCCATGGTGTATTACTATAAGCGTAACAATACTTTGTTCCACCAGATTGCGGGAATCCCGTCCCGAGACAATAACCGTCATCTATGTTCGCGCCTGGACCACCACCTGTTGTCGGCGTAGCCGATGGCTTAGGGTATTGTCCATATTGGGCATGATATAGCTGAAATAATTTATGCCACTGTTTTAATTCGGATGTAATAGCAACCTTATTTGCTGATGCCGTGATGCCATTATACGCAACAATGACAATTGCTGCCAAAATACCAATCACCACGACAACGATCAAAAGTTCAACGATAGTGAAGCCTTCTTTTTTGTGCGTTGCCCACATGGGCTTAGTATAGCATGAGCTTTTACAACTCCAAATGAGCATAACTCGTTTGTGACATTCCCTTGCGACGCGCTACCAGCGTATCTTACCCCGATTAGATCAGGCAATCAAATCCCCATGCCTCAAGGTATGAAAAAAGCCAGACCACAAGGTCTGACGATTTTCATGGCTGGGGATGAGGGATTCGAGTCACGTCCCGCAACCCCGAAACTTCACGATTGAAAACGAGTTTTCATCGGAAGGTTTCCTTGCGGACTGCCACAGGCAGTCCTCACCCCGATCAGATCGGCGGTTCGAACTCACATTTCTTAGCCACGTAAAAACCGGGTGCAAGACCCGGTCATTACGTGGCTGGGGATGAGGGACGATTATAGAACTTTGATCGAGCTGGGAGGTGTTAGTGTTGTAGAGAATGATGAGGAAAATGAAGATGATTAATCACCTCCCTGCCTCACGGCTGTACGACAACGAAACATTTTATGGCACGTTCGTAAAAGACTTGCAACGTGCAAGGTCGAACGTGTACATAGAGAGTCCATTCATCACGCTGCGGCGGATGAACGACCTATTGCCGATATTCGTAAGACTCCGGCAAAAAGGCGTCCACATTGTCGTGAACACCCGCGACCCTGATGAGCATGACTATGAATACGAAACGCAAGCAAGGATTGCCGTGCAAACGATGCAAGACATGGGCGTTAATGTGCTCTATACGGTGAAACATCACCGCAAACTAGCCGTAATTGACGACGAGATACTTTGGGAAGGCAGTCTGAACGTTCTTTCGCAGAATGACAGCTGCGAGATTATGAGGCGGTCAAAATCGCGCCAACTAGCGAATCAAATGATGCAATTATTGGAATTTAGCCTTTTACAATTCGACTTTTGTGAATTTGACACAATACCCCCAGGGGGTATAAAATTAAAATATGATAAGTGACATAAAGCGACGCGCAGTCCACCGTAGCAAAATCCTCCAAGGGCAGCTAAAGGGTATCGAGAAAATGATTGAGGATGAAGAATATTGCATGGATATTCTGACCCAAAGCCTCGCCCTCCAAAAATCAATTCGCTCTCTTAATAAGCTAATCCTCGAAAATCATCTGCGTACTCATATCAAGGATGGTATGAGTTCCCATCCGGACGCGTCGATCGAAGAACTCTTGAAGCTATACGCAATAACAGACAAAGCAAGTTAACATAGAGGAGGTTTATATGTATAATTTCGCAGACTTTGATAACGGATACTACCACATGATGGATGCGAGCATCTATGGCTGGTGGGGACTGTTAATGATATTTTTCTGGATAGCTGTCATCATTGCGGTTATCGTACTTGTAATGCGCACGCTCAATAGTAACGGCAACGCCGACAAATCAGACGATGCGCTTGATATTCTGAAAAAACGCTACGCCAAGGGCGATATAACCAAGAAACAATTCGACGAAATAAAGAAAGATATAAAGAAGTGAAAAAGATATTAATCAGTGTTGTTATTGTTCTCATCGGACTACTGACAATTGGGGCAAGTGCATACGGCTATTTCTATTTCACTACCCCGGAACATATCCGACACCCCGAGGTCGAGCATTATCATTTCAGGACGCAAATCATCGTTGATAGTACTCCGGTTGACTTTTCGAAAGATAAATTCCAAACCGAAACGGGCACGACTTGCAGCGCAGATCCTGGTAGTACGCCAATTGACTTCCATGACCAGATGGATCAAATGACACACGTTCACTGGAACGGCATGACCGGAGGTGAATTCCTTAAATACTACGGCTGGGATTTGACAGATCGTAATAGTGATAATTTAGGTCAGCGATACGACGACAACTACATGCCGATGGGGCCGGTTATGCGTTATGGTGATGTGTTGCCTGCTATACCTGATGGAGCAAACTTCTATGTATATACCGGTGACGCAAGTGGATACAAGAAACGTAGCTGGAACGATTTTCTGCATCAGAACATTGAAAATTTTTTCGGCAAGAAAAGCAACCTCAAGCAGGCCGTAAACACCACTAGCGGGCCGCTCGATTGGCTGTTTCCAACCGCCTACGCACATGGTGGTGTGACGGACGGTCACGAGGGCACGGAATCATCCGGCAAGACGGAGGAAGAGCTGACACGTATCAATAATCTCATAGGTAATGTGGTCATATTCGTGCAAAAGACAGAGCCGACCGCCAATGAAATAAAAGCAAGATTTGATAATTTGGTGCCACTAAGCGACTCCGTGTGCGGTGGTTAACATGGAAGACCACATACATCACAATCATCACGAACAGTATAAACGTGTACGTTCGGAACATCACTCGCACGATAAACATGCTGGTCATAGCCCTGACATGTTCAAGCGCAAATTCTGGCTAAGTTTCGCGCTTACTATTCCGACGCTCGTGTTCTCGCCCGCAGTACAAAACTGGTTCGGTGTTGACTGGTCATTTCCTGGCAGTAAATACATACCGGCAGTTTTCGGCATCATTATCTTTTGGTACGGCGGCCTCGTATTCCTGAAAGGGGCAAAGGCAGAGCTTGCAGACAAACGCCCCGGTATGATGACATTGATATCAATGGCAATCAGCGTGGCGTTCGGCTATAGCCTAGTGTCGACACTCGGTATTGTTAGCGGCATGGACTTTTGGTGGGAACTAGCGTCACTGGTAACAATTATGTTACTAGGACACTGGCTAGAAATGGCGTCGGTTCAAAATGCCGAGGGTGCGTTGCAAGAACTAGCCAAGCTGCTACCGGATGAGGCAGAGCTCGCTAATGGTAAAACTGTACCCGTCAGTGAACTGCGGACCGGCGATATCGTAGCAGTGCGACCAGGAGCGCGCATTCCCGCAGACGGCGAGATTGTCAAAGGTTCGTCTGACGTGAACGAATCGATGATCACCGGCGAATCAAAACCAGTTAAAAAATCGGTCGGGACGGCGGTGATAGGAGGTACTGTCAATGGCAGTGGTTCACTCAGAGTCAAGGTGACAAAAGTCGGTAGTGACACTGCTCTCGCTGGTATTATGAAACTCGTCGCAGAAGCACAGAGCAGCAAATCAAAATCCCAAATACTAGCGGATCGCGCTGCATTTTATTTGACGTTTATCGCGATTGGCGCGGCAGTTCTCACGTGGATTGCGTGGGCGCTTTCAGGTGAATCGGCAGACTTCATTCTTGAGCGAGTCGTGACCGTGCTCGTTGTCGCTTGCCCGCATGCATTAGGTCTGGCAATACCTCTCGTCACGGCAATTTCCACGACCAAGGCGGCTCGAAGTGGTTTATTGGTACGGCAACGGATGGCGCTGGAATCGGCACGCAATATTGATGTCGTATTGTTTGACAAAACTGGCACACTGACGAAGGGCGAACAAGGTGTTGTCGATATCGTGTCGGACGATACGGACAAATTGCTCCGACTCGCCGCAAGTATCGAATCAGAATCCGAGCATCCGATTGCGAGGGCGATTGTCGCGGCTGCCAAGGGCGCAAAATTCAAGCTTGCAGATGTTAAAAACTTTTCTGCCCTATCTGGGCGAGGCGCAAAGGCCACGGTTAGCGGAAAGACTATATATGTCGGTGGTCCGCGGCTTATCGAGGAACTTGGAGCTACTTTGCAATCTAAAATCGAAAAGGCTGAAAAGCAGGCCTCTAAGGACGGCAAGACAGTCGTATACGTAATTGAGGCCAAAAAAGTTCTAGGTGCTATCATGCTGGCAGACGTTATTCGCGACGAGTCCAAAGAGGCTGTCGGCACTCTGCAGGGTATGGGTAAACGTGTTGCTATGCTGACCGGTGACAGTAAGGGCGTGGCTGCATGGGTATCACGCGAGCTTGGTCTGGACGAATATTTCGCAGAGGTATTGCCGGAGAACAAAGCTGCAACAGTTAAGAAACTTCAAGCCGACGGAAGCAAAGTCGTTATGGTTGGCGACGGCGTCAACGATGCTCCAGCTTTGACTCAAGCCGACATTGGCATCGCTATCGGTGCCGGTACGGATGTTGCTATAGAATCCGCTGGTATCGTACTCGCCAGTAGCGACCCACGCGGAGTCGCCAAAGTTGTAACACTTTCTAAAGCTACCTACCGCAAAATGCAACAGAATCTAGCCTGGGCTACAGGCTACAATGCTCTCGCTATTCCACTGGCGGCAGGTATATTAGCTAGCACTGGTTTTGTGTTATCCCCTGCGGCTGGCGCTGTTCTCATGTCGCTTTCTACCATCATCGTTGCGCTAAACGCGCAGCTTCTTCGACGGCTACAGCTGTAATAATCGGAAATTCTACTAGTATCTATTACGGCGCGTCTACCCCTGATAGCTGTTCACATTTTGTAGGTGTTGATGTCTTGCGCCATAACACCGCGTGTCAGGCAAAAGGGATTCGAACTTTTCTAACAGAAGTTAATTTGACAAAACAAAAACAGATTGAAAAGTTGTGAAATAACCAAACTTTTTCAATCTGTTTTTGCGAATAATTCTATATGGCTGGGGATGAGGGATTCGAACCCCCGATCACGGGACCAGAACCC
>DCYK01000034.1 GCA_002331045.1 Candidatus Saccharibacteria bacterium UBA2112 | reverse complement strand
GCCAGTATGCCAATCACCACGACTACGATGAGGAGTTCGACGATGGTAAAGCCTTTTTGTTGATTCTTAATCATCAGAATATATGGTTCCTCACTTTTCCCACTATTCGACCCAGTCCGCCCATCGCGGCGGACTTGTCCATGATTTATAACCGGTACCCTGGGAATTACCCGATACCCCTACTTGACTGCAGGTGTTACCAGTGTTTACATCACTTGCGTTTTTAATACTGCCATCGACTAAGTAGTACTGTGTTCCATTACTAACATATACCCCAACCGCATAGCGTTGCTTATCACTGGTCGTACAGTAGTAAATATTATTTCTTATCAGATAGCTACTTTTTGATACTTTGATATCAGTTGTATCAAGTTCCGTCTCGTTGGCTGGATATGATGCGTTTTCAATCCGATACAATTCTAGTTTTTTTGCAATATTACCCAAATCGCTTTTTACCGCCGCCTCATTGGCGCTATTTTGAATACCGTTATATGCCACAATAACAATAGCAGCGAGAATACCAATCACGACAACAACGATGAGAAGTTCAACGATGGTAAAGCCGGGCTGTTTATTATTTATTGTTATCATGACGTGGCATCCTTATTTACTCAGTCCAGGTTCTCCATGTTTCACTTGCACTATCATAGCCTCGCTCCCATGTCCCACTTGGTCCACCAGCTTGACTACATGTACTGTCACCACTTATATTCGAAGTCGTCTCTTCAACTTGTCCGTCCACTACATAATAGAATAGACCTCCTTTACTTTCAGCACCAAATGCATAATGAAGTCCATCATTACTATGACAATAGTAGAGATTATTCCTCGGATTCCCTGATCCATTGACAATCGCATAACTTCCCTGCGACACCTTAAAATTCGCATCATTTAGTTGCGTAGCATCCATAGGATATTGGCCAGATGATGACGAGGTTTTGTATAGCTCCATTTTTTTTGCGAGTGTTGCAAAGTCGCTCTTCACCGCTGAATTGTTCGCTGAATTTGTAATGCCATTGTAGGCAACAATCACAATAGCAGCCAGAATACCAATCACGACAACAACGATGAGAAGTTCAACGATGGTAAAGCCGGAGTTTTTTCGATACATGATGCCCTTTGGTAAACGATTAATATAACGGTTACTACCTGTGTCCAGTCTAAACCATGAGCTTTTTTATCGCAAACTGCTACAGGACAATGCCGCCGCCAAGGCACGCATTGCCATCATATAAAACAATTGATTGTCCCGCAGCAACAGCTCGCTGGGGCTCATCGAGATGCAATGTATCACTATTTATCAATCGTGCCCTAACCAACGGCGCACGATGGCGCACGCGAATATCGTAGATGCCTTCTAGCGGCACTCCATTGATCCAGTGAACATCTATTAATTTTATTTCAGCTCGCCATAATGATTGATCTTGTAAATCGCGCGAGACGTACACCTCGTTTTTGTCCATATCCTTGCCGACAACATAATAGGGCAGACCACCGCCAATATCGAGACCATGCCGTTGTCCAAGCGTATAAAAGATAGCTCCATCATGCCTGCCAACTTTTTTACCCGTTTGTCTATCGACAATATCTCCCGGAACTTGCTCAACGTATTGGGACAAAAAATCACGGATACCAATTTGGCCGACAAAACAAATTCCTTGACTATCAGGTTTTGCTGCGGTTGTCAGCCCTCGATCCTCGGCCATTTTTCGCACTTCCGGCTTTGTATATTCACCGAGAGGAAACAGGGTTTTCTGCAACGCCTCATCCGTAACCCGATACAGAAAATAAGTCTGGTCTTTGTTCGCATCCTTTGCCAATTTTAGAGTTCCATTTTCTACTCGCGCATAATGTCCTGTTGCAATCATGTCGGCACCTTGTTTCAGTGCCATGTCCAAAAACAAGCGAAACTTTACCTCTTGGTTACACATAATATCAGGGTTTGGTGTACGACCAGCTTTATACTCATTGATCATGTAATCCACAACTTTGTGCTTATATTCCTTTTGAAAATCAAAGACCTCAAAATCAATACCTAAATGAACAGCGACTCGCTTTGCATCGGCGAGATCCTCTGCCCATGGACATTTCAATCCTGGCATATCCTGGGTCCAGTTCTTCATATACACACCCGTGACATCATACCCTTGCTCAACTAAAAGCGCCGCGGTCAAGGATGAATCGACACCACCACTCATTCCGACGTATACTTTTGTCACCGACTACCCCCGGCATAAAAAACAACTATTTTGAAAATTTCGCTGAGTGCCAGCCACCAACCAGTCGGTGTTGTCCACCACCAGCCAGACCATTGATTATCTGCTTCAACAGGATGATTGACTACTTTGATCACATTACCAGCACGCTGACCAAACTCTAATCCGGCTCGACGTTGATGATACGATGATGTGACTAAGATGACTGATCGTATATCATTCGTAACAAACAGACCTGTCGTATTTGCAGCATTTTGCTTGGTTGTTTCACTGGTTTCATCCAAGAGAATATCCGAGCTTGGTACACCCGCCTCTAGCGCTTGTCGTCGCATCGCCTCGGCATTTGACGGACCAGATTTATCCGCCGCTGCACCTGAAAAAACCAACAGATCAGCCCAGCCATTTTTGTATAGACCGATTGCACCAGCAGTTCGTGCCTGGGTATCACCACCACTAATAGCCACGATAGCATCGACCGACTGACAATCCGGATGATTCGATGGTTGCGGTTCACAACTACTCAGACCATCGGGCGAAAGATACGACCCAATGCCTAGCACTGCGATAATAAACACGACTGTCGCTGTCAGTAACCAAGTTAGTATTTTCATGCTACTCTCGCTTTTTCTTTACTCACAATGGCGGTAATTATTCGTGCCGCTTGCTCGACAGTTGTTTCTTCGGTTTGCTTGCCAAGAGTCAATCGTAAACTACCATCGGCCGCTACATTGTCCAAACCAATTGCTGTTAATACATGAGAACGAGTACCTTTGTTTGCCGCACAAGCACTGCCAGTGGCCACCAATACGTCCTCTGCCTCGAGCCCAAACACCAGGCGCTCGGCATCCAATCCCGGAAATGCAATATGCAAATGGCTACTCAGGCGATGTTTTTGATGACCGGATAGTATCGCTTCGGGAAATGCATCGACGAGCTTATTCTGCAAAACATCGCGTAAATTTCCTAGCCGCTGCACTTCATCCTGACGCCTTGCGTCGACTATTTCCAGCGCACGCGCCATACCTATCACGCCAGCAACGTTCTCCGTCCCGCTGCGAAGACCCGCCTCTTGCCCGCCGCCAACAATTTGCGGTCGCAAGGCGACTGAACGAGCCGCGTACAGAAGTCCGACCTGCTTTGGTCCATAGATTTTTGCCGCATTAAGAGTGAGCATATCAACGCCTAGCCGCGTCACATGGAGGTCTAACTGTCCTGCGCCTTGTGATGCGTCACTGTGAAGATACAGTGGCGTTTTGTTCCCTGCGACCACACGTTCAGCACGCACGTTTTCAATTATTGTCGCAATTTTACTCAGGGGCTGAATCGTACCAATTTCACTGTTTGCAAGACCAACACTCACTAACCACGTATCCGGTCGCAGTGCTTTATATATATCATCAGGATCAACACGGCCGTGCTTGTCAACGGCAACCAAAGTATGCTCATATTGTCTGGCAGCAGCCAAGACAGCTGGATGCTCAATTGTTGTCGTAACAACGTGGCCCTCCTGGCTCGAAAAGGCAAGATTGATCGATTCAGTGGCACCAGCAGTCATTGTCAACTCGCCCGATTTGGCACCAATAATTGACGCGATCGTTGCCTTTGCCGCTTCATAGTCACGACGGACTTGTACCGCTGGTGCATACGGACTAGATGGATTATAAAACATATCAGAAAAATACGGCTGCATCGCCGCCAACACTTTCGTATCAATCGGCGTTGCCGCCGCATAATCTAGGTAGATAGACATCTATAACCATTATAACAGCGGTCGTTTCATATCCGAAACAACGAC
>DCYK01000012.1 GCA_002331045.1 Candidatus Saccharibacteria bacterium UBA2112 | reverse complement strand
AGCGCAATTTGCTGCTGCGCTTTATCCTGTGCGCGCTCTTGCACTTTTTCGATAATCAGCTGCATTTCATCAACATCGAGTGGCTTATCTGGCTGTGGTCGGCGATACTTTATCGTATTTGTCACACCTTTCACAAGTTCACCCGCAATACCAATCACCGCTTTTTTTGCTTGCAACCCTGCCTGATCCTCGGCCTGAGCTAATGCATCTTCACAGTTACGGACCACCCCGGCAATATCAGCAATTGCACCACTATGCATATCACTCACATCTTGTCGGGCGCGACCAACTCCAACAATCTCCAGATTCTCACCCTTCACCTTAGCAATCAGCGCTTTGACAAATTCGGTACCAATATCCAAACCAACTATATAGTTCTTGTCAGAGCTATGTTTTTTGACAGACTGTAGTTTACTAAAAACCATAGGTATAACCATTATATACTAGAGGCTCTGATAGTAGCAAAATATTGTTAATATAAAAATATATGATATAGTTATATAAATATGGGTACGCCGGACAGACCAAATTTTAATCCCAATACTTCTTTCGTAAATATCCACGCTCATGAGCTGGAATCTCCGTCATACGAGGCACAATTAGCTGCGGAACTTGATACCCTCAAGCGTGCACTCGAATCGGTGCGCGGTGCCGATGTCATGCATCACGAATTCAATTTCTATTCGGATCTATGGAATCCTAGCAGTATTTATATTCCTGATGGCGTTCATGAACTGTCGGAACAGTATGGCCCCATAGAATCAGTAGATGTGCACTGTCAGTACCTCCAAAATACTGGGATAAGTGTAGAGATTATTATTAGCTATTGCGACGAATACGACGTCCGTACTCATCTACGAATCGAACGCCCCTACAACTATAGCCAACAACCAGGCGCCGTCGACCAACTTTACAAAGATCTCCCCGAAGACGAAGAGCCTATTACAACAATGCATGCAATGACCGATCAACAACTAAATAGGTTTCTCGCCAGTTTCATTCACCATAACCCAAAGGTAAGCTTATCAACGCTTGATACATTTAACTGGCGTAATGCTGACTTCCCTACGATTCTCGACAACCTTAGAGCAGCAGCCCATAGCAGCATTAGTCATTATGAATACATACTCACTGCTCCCGAGGGTGGACCTGCTGGATTTTTGGGCTACGAGAAAACGAATAACATCGTCACTGAACTGGCCATATCTCATCCTACCATTCAGCATATTGATGTCAGTTCTGGTGGCAATATTGGCTTCTATGAACGATCTGTCGAATTTTGCGTCGATCCAAATGACCTAACTGATACGCTATTTTCACAGTACACCACCATCGACGATCAAACTACCGTCACTTACCCAGAATCAGACGAAGTTGACCATGCATCACTCTCTGCGTTCATTGAGCAGCAGGTCGAACATGTACAAAAGGGCAAATCAGGCAGTCACTAAACCAAGATAGCTTTAATTCTTCTAATACCGGCAGATGATGCCTCTTCTTTTTTGATCTTGAATTTCTTGCCGCCTTCAGCTAATTGGCCAGTATGATCGACATGGGGGCCACCACAAATCTCAAGGCTCGGGACGTTATCACCCTCGCCCATTTGATACACCTTGACCTGATCTCCGTAGCGTTCACCAAACGGACCAATTGCTCCCATATCCAGTGCCTGTTGAGTCGGATACATCTTGTAGCTGACGGGTAAATCTTCATCGATCCAGCCGTTCACTAATTCCTCTGCCCTCGCCTTTTCTTCGTCCGTCATTTTACGGTCGAGGTTAAAGTCAAACCGTAGACGCTCTTCGGTTATGTTACTGCCATGCTGCCTCAACTCTTTGCCGAATATTTCACGCAGGGCAGATTGCAGCAGATGTGTCGCAGTGTGGTATTTTTTGTGCTGCAGTGTATGGCCGCCTAGGCCGCCAGCAAAGTCACCTTTGGCGGCAGTTTGAGAGCGTTGGCGCTGTTCAGCCATTTTGGCATCAAACTGTGCACGCCAATCGGTAGGCAATTCCATGCCTTGCTTAAATGCTTCTTCAGTCGATAACTCTACCGGAAAACCATATGTATCGTACAGCGTAAAAAGTGCTCCACCGTCGATTTTGTCGAACTTACCAAACTCTCGAATGCCTTTTCGTAGTGTCTGACGAAAAGCTTTTTCTTCTTTAATAAGCACAGCGATGACATTCTCGCGATTCTCGGCAACTTCCGGAAAATCATTGTGATACAGATCGGCGATAACCGGCACAATCTCTTGCATGAAATTTTGTTCGACGCCCAAATCAAATGCAAAACGCACTGCACGTCGTACAAGTCGACGCATCACATAACCCTGTTGCTTATTACTTGGTACGCAACCATCCACCGCCAGGAATGTCGCTGCACGCAAATGGTCGGCAATGACACGCATTGCATTCGTGTGGCTTTTGTAGCTTTTGCCACTGAGTTCTTCAAGTTTTTCAATAATAGGCCATAGCAAACTGATCTTAAACACATCAGGATCATTGAGTTTAGCGGCTGCAATTCGCTCTAGTCCACCACCAAAATCGACATTTTGCTTTGGCAGTTTCTCGAACCCATCTTCCGTCTTGAGATATTCCATAAAAACACTGTTGCCAATTTCCATGAAACGACCGCAGTCACAGTTCGGGTGACAATGCTCACCATATTCTGTATTGTGCGGTAGACCAAAATCATAGAAGACTTCCGTATCAGGCCCACCGGGTTCGCCAGGAGACATTGCGGCTATTTTGCTACCACGCCACCACCAGTTTTTATCACCATCGTACAGAAAGATTTTTTCACCTGGCTTCATACCACGGGCATACCCATCTGCTTCAGAGCCTACTTCTGCGACTGCAGCATCAATGCCCTTTTGCGTAAATAGCTCCATCCATTTTGCAACCGATTCTTCATCGCGAGGAATACCGCCTTCTTCGTAACCAATAAATGTTGTCACGTATAATCTGCTGGGATCGAGCCCAACAACGTCAGTCAAAAACTCCCAGAACCAGCCAATTTGCTCGCGCTTGAAATAGTCACCAAGACTCCAGTTGCCGAGCATTTCGAAAAACGTCGTATGACGATTGTCGCCAACTTCTTCGATATCCTGTGCCCGTAGGCATGTCTGACTGTCGACCAGTCGGGATCCAGCAGGGTGCTCTTCTCCTAGAAGATAAGGCATTAATGGTTGCATCCCAGCACCTGTAAAAAGTGTCGTTGGGTCGTCGTGTAGCACTAATGGTGCACGACGGATCACTTTGTGCCCGCGCTCTTCAAAAAACTTTAGGTATGCATTTCGAATTTCCTGCGTATTCATCTGCATAATTATAACAGAGGTCGTTGATTCATCCAACTACTCGGTCCAGCTACGCCATGATCCGGTATTGGTATTAGTATCCCAGACATGTCCAGATGATGAATATTGTGGATGCTGATTAATGCCTGTACCAACAGCGCCCGCTCCACCCGGGAGTTTATTGCAATTCCCTTCGCCATAAATGTTCTCTGTCGTCTCTGTCATATTACCATCCGTAAGATAATACCGCGTATCATTAACTGCATAGATACCGAAGGAATAATGTTGCCCATCATTACTACGGCAATAGTAGACATTATTTCTATTAGTACGATAGCTACCCTTTGAGAAGCTTAGACCAGCATTCTCTAATTGCGTTATATCTTGTTCCGGATACGAACCGTTTTCGACTCTATATAGCTCCAGTTTCTTTGCCACTTCTGAGAGGTCGTTCTTGACAGTTGACTTGTGCGCCGAGTCAGTGATGCCATTATAGGCAACAATGACAATCGCGGCAAGAATACCAATGACAACCACGACAATGAGGAGTTCAACGATGGTGAAGCCTCGATTTCTATGCATATTTTTACTTTATCCAATCCTGCCATCCTAAGGTTGGGTGATGCCCCGAGACGGACTCGACATCCGATGAATCAATCGTTACGCCATCCGCATCAGCCATAGCAATCAGTTCATCAAGCGTAGTAGCCGAAGCGCAACCACTCACTTCCTCGATTTGACCATTTTTTAAGTAAAAGTATGTCGCATGTCCTGAAACGATTGCACATAGCGCATACCACCTTCCTTGATCATCTACCTTATAATAGAGATTGTACCTAGGGTCGCCATTAGCATTGACAATAGCATAGCTTGCATGCGATACAGTTAAATCTTCAGTTTCTAGTTGTGTTACAGTTATCGGATATGCACCTTGCTTCACTCTGTATAGCTCTAGTTTTTTCGCTATGGTTGCTAAATCACTTTTCACAGCTGCAGTATTTGCCGATGATTGGACGCCATTATAGGCAACAATGACAATAGCAGCCAAGATACCAATCACCACGACAACAATGAGGAGTTCAACGATAGTGAAGCCTGGCTGTCTTACTCTCATACGTCTTATCATTCCGTCCAATCCTCCCAGCCCGAACTTGCACTATACCCCGTACTTCCCTCAAGGTCAGAAGTGGTAATCTCTACGCCCTCTGCATCAGCCATATCGATCACTTCATTCCCCGTGGATGCCCAGCTAACCCCACCTATCTTTTCTATTTGACCATTTTTGAGAAAATAGACACTACTATTACCTTGTGTAATGACTCCCAAGGCATACCATCTACCTTCACTGTCGGCACGATAGTAAAGATTATTTCTAGGGTCTCCATCACTATTGACAAGTGTGTAACTATCTTTGGTCACGGGAAAATCCGCCGCTTGTAATTCAGTACTATCGATTGGATAGGAGCCGTTTTTAACTTTATATAGCTCCAATTTTTTACCAATTGTCCCCAAATCGCTCCGCACCGCCGAGTCATGGGCGGAGTTAGTAATGCCATTGTAGGCAACAATCACAATCGCTGCGAGGATACCAATGACAACAACAACGATGAGGAGTTCAACGATGGTGAAGCCGGTATTATTCTTACGCATGATGCCCTTTTATTGCCATAAGGATTATTCCCAATGTATCATGCTGAACAAATGCGCGCAAACACTGTTGCGTAACATTCAACCGCCCCGCAACCTTGAAGAGCACACCACCACATAGCAGAACCTACTGATTTGCACTCGTGATCACTTTATATGAATCGTCGGCCTCAACTTTATAATAAATTTGGAATTGCGAACATGTATCAGTTGTCGTTGTGCAATTTTGCACACCACCACTTCCATCTGGCTTGAAAGATTTGTAGGAATAATCCATGCCTGCACTTATCACATCTCCACCCCATTGTCCCCACGAGCTCACTGTAGAAGCAGTGGCACTTGGACCCCTTAGCGCCTCGGGCGAAAGCCCTTGTAGCGGGCCAGAGGAGAGTGCCGTGGCAGCATTCGCATCCAATATATTATTGCTTGCCGGATAGTAGCCGTTCTCAACATAATATATCTCCATGAATTTTTTCACGGCATCAACATCAGCCATACGGTGAGCATCATTTGCCGATGCAGTAATGCCATTGTACGCCACGATAGTAATTGCTGCCAAGATACCAATGACAACAACAACGATGAGGAGTTCAACGATGGTGAAGCCTGGTTGTACTTTTCCCCTTATACTCATAATCCTCCTGTCATACGCTATTCTGTCCAATCCTGCCAGCCATCACCAGAACCATCGTTTGGATCATCATAGCCAGCGCCAGCACTCGTTATATTCATCTCAGATGTATCTAGGCCATCTTGATCGGCTAAAGTTTCAACTTCATCCCTTGTTCCGCTATAACCAACACCGCTTGCATCGGATACATTACCGTCCACGAGATAGTATTGTGATCCACTAGCGGCAATGACACCTAGAGCATAATGTTGGCTAACATTTTCGATATAATAATACACATTGTTTCGATTTGTTACATAACTACCCCTTGTTATTTTGACATTCGCATTTTCCAG